>NZ_JABWQV010000114.1 GCF_014268615.1 Pseudomonas tehranensis
AGCCCGCTCCCACAGGGGATTGGCGGTGGATGTGCATCCTGCAACCATCCCGCAAAGGGATTTTCGGTGAATTTGAATTTTGCGATCAAACCCCAAAAAAAAGCCCGCAGTGTGAGCGGGCAAAAAGGTGTCACAGGTTAGTAAAGCGTCAAAGCGCTGCGACGATGGCCATGCCAACGTCCTGGGTCGAGCCCTGTCCGCCCAGGTCGGGAGTGATCGGCCCCTGGGCTATCACTTGTTCAATAGCCTTGAGAATCCCGTCATGGGCGGCGCGATAACGTTCATCACCATTGCCCAGGAAATCGAGCATCAACGCCCCGGACCAGATCATCGCAATCGGGTTGGCAATGTTCTGTCCATAAATATCCGGCGCCGAGCCATGCACCGGTTCGAACAACGACGGGAAGCGCCGCTGCGGATCGAGGTTGGCCGACGGCGCGATGCCGATGGTGCCGGCGCAAGCCGGGCCGAGGTCGGAGAGGATGTCGCCGAACAGGTTTGACGCCACCACCACATCAAAACGGTCCGGCTGCAGAACGAAACGCGCACACAGGATATCGATGTGCTGTTTGTCCCATTGCACATCCGGGTACTGCTCGGCCATCAACGCCGTGCGCTCGTCCCAATACGGCATGCTGATGGAGATCCCGTTGGACTTGGTCGCCGCCGTCAGGCGCTTGCGCGGTCGGGTCTGGGCCAGATCGAAGGCGAACTTGAGAATCCGATCGACGCCGCGCCGGGTGAACACCGACTCCTGGAGCACGAACTCATGCTCAGTGCCTTCAAACATCTTGCCGCCCACGGAGGAGTATTCGCCTTCGGTGTTCTCACGGATCACCACGAAATCGATATCCCCCGCTTCTCGCCCGGCCAAGGGGCACGGCACGCCCGGGAACAGCCGCACCGGGCGAATGTTCACGTACTGGTCGAAGTCGCGGCGGAACTTGAGCAGCGAGCCCCACAGGGAAATGTGGTCCGGCACTTTGTCCGGCCAGCCCACGGCGCCGAAGTAGATCGCATCGAAACCCTTGAGCTGCTCGAACCAGTCAGCGGGCATCATCTGCCCGTGCTCCAGGTAGTAGTCACAGTGAGCCCAATCGAGCACTTCGATGCTCAACGACAACTGCCATTTTTTCGCGGCCTGCTCCAATACCCGAAGCCCTTCAGGCAGGACTTCCTTGCCGATGCCATCACCGGCGATGGCAGCGATTCGAAATGGTTTGCTCATCAATCGTGGCTCCCTGGTAGGTGTTCAAACAATGGACGCATCACAGTCCCCCGATGTGGAAGGCCTTGATTTCAAGGTATTCATCCAGGCCGTATTTGCTGCCTTCACGGCCCAGGCCCGACTGCTTGATGCCACCAAATGGCGCGACCTCCATGGAAATGATCCCGGTGTTAAGGCCAACCATGCCGAACTCCAACGCCTCGCCAAACCGCCATGAACGACGCAAGTCCTGGGTGAAGTAGTACGCGCCCAGGCCATATGGAGTGGCGTTAGCAAGGGCCAAGGCCTCTTCTTCAGTAGTAAAGCGCATCAGCGGTGCAACCGGGCCAAACGTTTCTTCGCTGGCCAGCAACATTCCAGCGTGGGCCTCGCCAAGCACCGTGGGCTGGACGAACTGGCTGTCACCCTCGGGAATGCCGCCACAGAGCAGACGCGCGCCCTGACTCAACGCATCATCGATATGCCGAGCGACTTTGCTCACCGCCGCCATGTTGATCAGCGGACCGATCATCACGTCGGCCTCCAGGCCATTGCCGACCTTGAGCTTGCCCACCTCCTCCACCAGACGTTCGGCGAAACGCTCATAAATGCCGTCCTGCACCAGAATCCGATTGGCGCAGACGCAGGTCTGGCCGGCATTACGGAACTTGCTGAGCATGATCCCGGCCACGGCCTGCTCCAGGTCCGCGTCGTCAAACACAATGAACGGCGCGTTGCCGCCCAGCTCCAGGCTCAGGCGCTTGATGTGTTCGGCACTCTGGCGCATCAGCAGTCGACCGACCGCCGTGGATCCGGTGAAGGAAATCTTGCGTACCGTCGGGTTGCCGGTCAGTTCTTCGCCGATGCCCGCGGGCATGCCGGTCACAACGTTGAACACCCCCGCCGGAATCCCGACCCGCTCGGCCAGCACCGCCAGGGCCAGGGCCGACAAGGGTGTCAGGTCCGACGGTTTGACGATCACCGGGCAACCCGCCGCCAACGCCGGGGCGCACTTGCGGGTGATCATCGCGTTGGGAAAGTTCCATGGGGTGATCGCCGCGCAGACGCCCACCGGTTGCTTGAGGGTGAGCAGGCGCCGATCGTCGCTGGGCGCCGGGATGGTTTCGCCGTAGACCCGGCGGGCTTCTTCGGCAAACCATTTAGCGAAGCCGGCGCCGTAGCGGATTTCGCCTTTGGCTTCGTTCAGCGGTTTGCCCTGCTCAAACGTCATGATCAGCGCCAGATCGTCCAGGTTGTCGATCATGGCCTGATACCAACGCTCCAGCAGCACTGCGCGTTCCGCCGCCGGGCGCGCACGCCAGGCCGGCCAGGCACGCTCGGCGGCGTCGATGGCACGCCGGGTTTCCACCCCCTGCATGGCCGGCACCCGAGCGAGCACGTCCCCCGTGGCCGGGTTGATGACGTCGAGCGTGGCGGCGTCATCGGCACCGATCCACTGCCCGTCGACGTAGGCGAGTTCTGCTAAAAGGCTGGGGTCTTTCAATTGATTCTTGAGCATGATCGCGTCCTGTTCCGAGGTATTTCCAGTCTAAGGAGATGCCGCGGATGAGGATGCTGAAAGCGGGGTTTGGGCAGTGTTGGATGCTGAAATTTGTCGTGCGGCAGCAGGCTCTACCGCAGTATCAGGAGCAACCCAGGAACCCTGTGGGAGCGAGCCTGCTCGCGATGCGGTGGGTCAGGCAGCATTGATGTTGAATGATGGATCGCTATCGCGAGCAGGCTCGCTCCCACAAGGGGCTGCATTTGTCACGAAAGCCAGCTACCGTCTCAATGACCCGAGCAACCCTTCCAGAAACCGCTCCCCGGCGTCCATCTGGCTGATTTCAATGAACTCGTCGGGCTTGTGCGCCTGCTCGATGGAGCCCGGGCCGCAGACCACCACCGGCACATCCAGACGCTGCTTGAACAGCCCCCCCTCGGTGCCGAAGGAAACCTTGGCGGTGCCGGTGTCCGCTGCGGCAAAGTTCTTCAGAAAGCGCACCGCCTCAACGCTTGGATGAGTATCGAGGCCCGGATAGACGTTCAGGGTCTCGATCTCGATGTCCGCCACACTGGAGAGTTTTTTCGCCTCGCGCACGATCACTTCAGCGTGTTCGCGCAGCTGCTCCAGGAACTGATCCAGGTCATCGGCCAGCAGGTTGCGCACTTCAAAATCCAGGGTGCACAGGTTCGGCACAATGTTCAGCGCCTTGCCACCGACAATCTGCCCGACATGCACGGTGCTGTAGGGCACGTCGTAATCGGCGTCCCGAGCGCCCTGCTCTTGCAACTGCTGCTGGCTCTGGCGCAACGCAGCGATGAAATCGCAGGCCACATGAATCGCATTGACCGAACGCGGCGCCAGGGACGAGTGCGCCTCCAGGCCTCGACAATAAGTGCGATAAGAGCCTTTGCCCTTGTGCCCGAGCACGAACTGCATGTTGGTCGGCTCGCCGATCACGCACAAAAACGGCCTTACCGGTGCCAGGTGCAGCACGTCGAGCAAGCGGCGTACGCCCACGCAGCCGATCTCCTCATCATGGGAGAGCGCCAGTTGCAGCGGCCGGTTCAAGGAGTGGTCAGCAGCGTCGAGCATGGCGTCGATGGCCAAGGCGATGAACCCCTTCATGTCGCAACTGCCGCGACCGTACACCCGCCCCTCGCGCACTGTCGCCTGGAACGCCGGAACGGTCCAGGCCTGCCCCGCCGCCGGCACCACGTCGGTATGCCCGGACAGCAGAATCCCCGGCAACTCCCGTGGGCCGGTACTGGCGAAGAGGTTGGCCTTCTTGCCGCTTTCATCCTTGACGATCAGCGACTCGATGCCCTTGCTCAGCAGTAGCTCGCGCACGTATTCGATCAGGGCCATGTTCGACTCTGAAGAGACCGTTTCAAACCCCAGCAGGCGTTCAAAAATGGCTAGCACGCGAGGTTTCATGAGGCTTTGCTCCGTTGCTCGGCCGTGGAGGCGAACCGGCGAATGGAGAACGGTTCGATCGAGGTGCTGGTACTGCCGGTGCTGATCAGCTCGGCCATGACGTCGCCAACCCCCGGCCCGAGCTGGAAGCCGTGGCCGCAGAAACCGAACGCATAGTACAAGCCGTCCACGTTGCCGCTGGGGCCCATCACCGGCAGGGAGTCGGGCAGATAACCTTCGATGCCGCTCCACACGCGAATGATGTTCAGATTACCCACGCCCGGCAGCAGGCGCCGCATCTGATCGAGCTGATTGAGAATGCTGCGCGGCTCGACATAAGCCCGGCGATTGAGCATGTCCGGTTTACTGCGATAGCCGCCACCAATGACGATGTTGCCCCTCGGGATCTGCCGGAAGTAGATCACTTCCTCGGGAATTTTGGTGTACACGCCGATCACCGTCGGTAAGGCATAAGGCACCGGTTCGGTGACCGCCATCTGTGGGCCGTTAGTCTCCAGCGGCACCGGCTCACCGAATTGCGCCGAGAGTTTCTGGCCCCAGGCACCTGCGGTAATCAGCAACTGAGCGGCGCTGAACTGGCGTCCATCGGTGGTTGTGACACTGAAATCACCATTGACCTTCTGTACTTCGGCCACTTCGGTCCGCTCCTCGATGCGTGCGCCGAGTCGCCGCGCCGCCCTGGCAAACGCCGGGGCCGCCAGACGCGGGTTGGCGTGACCGTCATGAGGGGCGTAGGAACCGCCTTTGACGTCCTTGCCCAGGAACGGGAAGCGCGCATGCAGTTCGCTACCTCGGTAGATCTTCAAGTCCAACTGTTGAGCTTCGGGCGCCGCCGCGTAAGCCTCAAGTTCGGCGATTTCATCCTCGCGATAACACACGCGCATGTGCCCGCTGGCGATGAACTCCAGGTCGTCGTCGATCAGTTCCGGCAGGCGCTTCCACAGCGCCCAGGAACGGTTTGCCAGCTCCAGTTGGCCGAGAAACCGCCCCTGGCGCCGCACGTTGCCGAAGTTCACGCCACTGGCGTACTGACCGATCTGGTCACGCTCCAGCAGGATCACCGACTGGCCTCGCTGGCGCAGGAAAAACGCTGCTGCCGAGCCCATCAAACCACCGCCGACGATGACCACATCAGCTTTATTGAGCGTCATGGCGTCACCTCCCGGGTGAGCATCGAAAGTGGTTTGACCGGTGCCTGGCCGCGCTGCCGCCCCACTTCCTGGACGTGGACACCGGCGGCTGCGGCAATGACTTCGGCCCCGGCCTGAGAGCAATAACGTCCTTGGCAGCGGCCCATGCCGACCCGGCTGAAAGCTTTGGCCCGGTTGACTTCACAGGCGCCCTTTTCACTGACCGTACGGCGCAACTCGCCGGCGCTGATCATCTCGCAGCGGCAGACGATCGCCTCGTCGGGCAAGGCCTTGGCTTGGGCGGCGGGCCAGGGAAACGCTTGGGCCAGACCGAGGCGAAATTGATCCATGACCTTGAGCGCCTGACGCTGCGCGGTAACCTGCGTGGCGTCCACCGGTTGCTGTAAATCGCTCAACAACGCCAAGGCGACCAGGCGCCCGGCGTGTTCGGCGGCATCAGCGCCACGGATCTTCGCCCCATCTCCGGCGGCATAAACGCCGCTGACCGAGGTCCGGCCCTCTTCGTCCGTGTCCAGCCACCATTGGCCTGAAGCCTCGTCAAAACGCAGAGCACAGCCCGCCAGATCAGCCAATTGAGTTTCCGGGCGCAAGTGATAACCCAGCGCCACCGCGTCGCAATCCACCGTCAAGGTTTCACCGGCCGCCGTGCGTACCCGCACACCACTGACGCCGCTGACCGCCTCACCCAGCACTTGCAATGGAGAGATACCCAGGTGCACAGGGATTTTCGCTCGATACAACTGAGCCAACAGTTTCATGCCAGTGAACAGCAATCCGGGCCGCGCCATGAGTTTGGGCAAAGCTTTGATGCGCAGCCCCAGCGGCGCAGTGTCCAGCACCGCCGCCACGTTGGCACCGGCCTTGAGGTATTGGCTGGCGACCAGATACAGCAGCGGTCCGCTGCCCATGAACACCACGCGATGGCCGATGGAAACCGCCTGGGCCTTCAAGGCTATCTGCGCCCCGCCGAGGCTGTACGTGCCGCCCAACTGCCAGCCCTCGATCGGCATCAAGCGGTCGGTGGCGCCGGTGCAAAGGATCAATGCGTCGTAATCCACCGTCGAGTGCAGGCCCTGGCTGACGCAGCACAGTTGCCCGGGCGTGAGGTTCCACACCAGGGTGTCCGGACGATAGTCAATCTGTGGGCGCAAACGGTCAAAGCTTTCGTGCAAGTCCCGCGCTTTGTCCGCCTCCGTGCCGTAGAGCGTGGCGTAGTTACGGGTGAAGCCTTCAGGCTGGCGTCGGTAGATCTGTCCGCCGTCGCGACGGTTTTCGTCGATCAGGACCGGCTTGAAGCCCGCCGCTACCAGGGTTTGAGCGCAACGGATGCCGGCAGGCCCGGCGCCGACAATGACGACTCGATGATTGCTCAGCCGCGCAGTGGCCATATCGCCTCCGGTTGCTTGGTGATGATGTCCAGCCCTTCACGCACTTCGCTGGAACAGGCGCGCAGACGTTCGCCGCTGCGGGTCCAGACCCAGCAATCCTGGCAGGCGCCCATCAGGCAGAAACCGGCCCGGCTGCCCGGATCGAACTCCGACTGGCGCAACGCCGGGCCCCGAGTCAGCAACGCGACCATCAGTGTGTCCCCCTGCAAGGCTTCGACGGGTTCGCCATCGACTTTCAAATGGACGATGGGCCGGCCCTGCTCGGCCAACCTCACGAAACGCGCGTTCATGCGTAGGCTCCCATGGTCATGCTGTTGGCATCCTGTTGGTTCTTGAGCAGTTCGGCGCTGTCGTGATGGCAGAGCACTTCACTGCCACCGTCGATGATTCGCCGGGGTGGCGCGGTGTGATTGCACAGGCCATCGACCCGCACCGGGCAGCGATTGAGGAAGGTGCACAGCCCCGCTACAGGGGCCTGGGCGCCCAAGGACGGGAGCGTGCCGCAGGTGGTGGTGCCGCAGCTTTCCAGCCAGCCCTGACGCAACTCGGGAACCGAATGGATCAGCAGGTCGGTGTAGGGATGGAAGGGTGGCTGGGCGAACGACTGCCGGGTGCCCTCTTGAACCTTGTGGCCGCTGTACATCACCACAATGTCGTCGCACAGCGCCCGCACCGTGGAGATGTCGTGACTGATGAACAGATAGGAAACCCCCAATTGCTGGCGCAAGTCGCGCAGCAGTTCAAGAATCGCCGCGCCGACGACAGTGTCCAGCGCCGAGGTCACTTCATCGCAGAGGATCAGGTCCGGTTTGGCCGCCAACGCCCGGGCCAGGTTGACTCGCTGTTTTTGCCCGCCGGAGAGTTCGCTCGGGCGGCGTTCGGCCAGCTCCCGTGGCAAACGCACCAGGTCCAGCAGCTCGTCGATGCGCTCACGCAACGCCGCGCCCTTGAGGCCGAAATACATTTTCAATGGCCGGCTTAGAATGTTGCCAACGCTGTGCATCGGGTTGAGCGCGGTGTCGGCATTCTGGAAGACCATCTGAATGCGCCGGAACTGTTCGTCGGTGCGCTCGGACAGGCTGCCACCCAAGGGTTGACCATCAAACGTCAGCCCGCCCAGTGCCGGGCTCAACAGCCCCGCCACCACCCGGGCCAGGGTAGATTTGCCCGAACCCGATTCGCCGATCACGCCGATGGCCTGGCCCCGGCGCACGGTCAGGTCGATGTCTTCCAGCACCCGGATCGACGGCATGCCCTGCGGATTCTTGTTGCCGTAGCCGGCGGTCAAACCCTCAATGGTCAGCAGCGGCGCATCGCCGGCCACACCGCAGGGCGGACGGATCGTCGTATCCGGCCGCGCCGCCGCCAGCAGGCTGCGGGTGTAGGCGTGAGCCGGGCCTTTGAGCAGCGGCGCGGTGGCGCTCTGCTCGAAGATCTGCCCGCCATTAAGCACCACGATCTGATCGGCCATCTGCGCGACGACCGCCAGGTCGTGAGACACATAAACCGCCGTCGCGCCCCGCTCGCGCACAACACGCTTGAAGGCGCGCAGCACGTCGATCTGGGTGGTCACGTCGAGGGCCGTGGTTGGCTCATCGAGCACCACCAGCAGCGGATCGCTGATCAACGCCATGGCCGCCATCACCCGTTGCAGTTGCCCGCCGGAGACTTGATGGGGATAGCGCTGGCCGATGCGCTCGGTATCGGGCAACGCCAGGTCACGGAACAGTTCGATGGCTTTGGCTTCCAGCACGGACCGGCTGCCCAGCCCATGAATCAATGCCCCTTCCACCACCTGGTCGATGAGTTTTTTCGCCGGGTTGAACGCCGCGGCGGCACTTTGGGCGATATACGACACACGATTGCCGCGCAGACCTTGCAGCTCGCTTTCGCGCAACGCCAGCATGTCATGTTCGCCAATCTGCACCACACCGCCGGCCAGGCGACAACCGCTCCGGGCATAACCGAGCAGCGCCAGGGCGATGGTGGTCTTGCCGGAACCGGATTCGCCGATCAGCGCCAGCACTTCACCTTTCTCCAGGGAGAAACTCACGCCCTTGACGATCTCCACCTCACCGCGTTCGCCACACGCGACCACGCGCAGGTCCTCGACTCGAATCAATTCACTCATTTCAATGCCCTCCCGTACGTCGGCTGCGTCGCGAAGACAGGCGGTCGATGAACAGATTGACGCCGATGGTCAGAGTGCCTATGGCCAGGGCCGGAATCACAATGGCCGGTGCTCCCTGATTGAGGCCGCCGATATTTTCGCGCACCAGCGAGCCCAGGTCGGCATCCGGCGGTTGCACGCCCAGGCCCAGGAAACTCATGCCGCTGAGCAGCAGCACAATGAAGCCGAAACGCAAGCCCAGGTCCGCCAGCACCGGGTTGAGCATGTTGGGCAGGATCTCCACGCAGGCGATGTACAGTCGACGCTCGCCACGGGTGCGGGCCACTTGCACGTACTCCAGCGCCTCGATGTTCACCGCCATGCTGCGGGCGATACGGAACGCGCCCGGCGAGTAGCTCAGCACCGCCGTACACACCAGCAAAGTCACCGACGAGCCAAATGCCGAGACCATGATCAACGCCAGCATCTTGCTCGGGATCGAAATGAAAGCGTCCATCAAGCGACTGATCAGCTCATCCAGCCACTTGGGTGATACCACCGACAGCAGTGCGCAACTGGTCCCCAGCCCACTGGCCAGGACCGCAGCCACCAGCGCCAGGCCCACAGTGAACTGTGCGCCGACCAGAACCCGACTGAGCATGTCGCGGCCCAGGTAATCGGTGCCTAACGGATAAGCGATGCTGAGGCTGTCGAAAACATTGTCAGAGACCACTTCCCCCACTGGGTGCGGTGCCAGCCACGGACCGAAGATCGCCACCAGCAACCAGAAGACACACATCGCGGCGCCCACCAGTCCAAGCCAGGACGTGGCGTGAGCGTCTTTTCCCAACGCCAGAGCGACCGCCGCGGTCGGGGGTTTCACAATGAGATTGTTCATTGATTTCTCAGCCTCGGGTTGGAAAGGATCGCGCACAGATCAGCAATCAACACCAATGTCAGGTACGCGGTACAAAACAACATGGTGCAGGCCTGGACCAACGCCATATCACGGTTGGTCACGGCATCGACCATCAGGCTGGCAATGCCGGGATAGTTGAAAATTGTCTCGACGATCACCACCCCGCCCAGCAGGTAGGACAGACTCAAGGCGATGGCATTGGCGATAGGCCCGATGGCGTTGGGCAACGCATGACGCAGGACCACCCGCACCGGGCTCACACCCTTGAGACGGGCCATCTCCACGTAGGGGCTGTCGAGTTGATCGATCACCGCCGCCCGGGTCATGCGCGCCATTTGCGCGATGATCACGCAACACAGGGTCATGACCGGCAAGGCGTAGGTGCGCATGAATTGCCACGGCGAAGTGATCTCGCTGGAATAGGACAACGCCGAGAGCCAACCCAGGTTCACCGCGAAAATCAACACGGCCAGGGTGGCAACCAGAAACTCCGGTACCGCCACCATCATCAAGGTAAAAAAACTGATGAAGCTGTCGACACGACCACCACGTCCCATCGCCGAACCAATGCCCAGGATCAGTGCCACTGGCACCGAGACCAGCGCTGTGGCGGCCGCCAGCATCAGGGTGTTGGGCACCCGTCCGGCCATCAGTTCCGTGACCGGCACGGCGTTGGACACCGACGCGCCCATGTCGCCGCTGAGCAGGCTCGTCAGCCAATGCAGGTAACGCAACACACCCGGCTGATCGAGGCCCATTTTCACCCTCAGGGCCGCCACCTGCTCCGGCGTGGCGAACTGTCCTAGGGCCTGTTGCGCCGCGTCTCCCGGCAACACCGCCGTGATGGCGAACACCACCATCGAGACGATCAACAACGTCACGATCGCGGCGCCCACGCGCCGGCCGATCAACCAAAGTGTGCTGCTATTCATCAGCCTGCCCTCCTGCCCTGTCACCCAGCCAATACCCGGCGTTCATCAGGCGTCCAGCCAGACTTGCTCGGAGAACATGTAGCCCATGAAACCGCCCAGCGGGTTGGTGCCATAGCCTTTTACGCGCTGGTCGACGCCATCGATGTTGCTGATAAACACCGGGATGCCGATGCCGCAGTGGTCATGCACCAGGGTCTGCATGTCGGCGTACATCTTGCCGCGCTTGGTCTCGTCGGTTTCGCCCCGAGCCTGGACCAACAGCTGGTCGAACTGCGGGTTCTTCCAGGCCGATTCGTTCCACGGTGCGGTGGACTGGAAGAACTGCGAAAACAGCATGTCGGCATTGGGTCGCGGGTTGATATTGCCGAAGCTGATCGGGTGCTTGGCCCAATGATTGGACCAGTAGCCATCGCTCGGCAGGCGGTTGACATTGAGCTTGAGCCCGGCCTCCTTGGCCGATTGCTGCAGCAACACGGCAACATCCACCGAGCCGGTGGCAGCCGGGGAGCACATCACCGGCATGGTGATATTTTCCATCCCCGCCTTCTTCAGCAGAAAACGTGCTTTTTCCGGGTCGTAGGTGCGTTGCGGCAGATCGGCGTTGTAAAAGCGTGCGCCCGGCGCGATCGGATGATCGTTACCGACCCTGGCGAAGCCGCGGAAAATCGCCGACTTGACCTGCTCGCGGTCCAACAGCAATTTCATGGCCTGGGTGAACTCAGGGCTTTGGCCGGGCATCTGGTCCTGACGAATGATCAGGTCGGTGTAGTTGCCCGACGGCGAATCCACGACCCGATGGGTGCTGCTGTTCTTGATCCGAGTCGTCGAGCGCGGGTTGACCTCGTTGATGATCTGCACGTCGCCAGACAACAGCGCGTTGACCCGTGACGGCTCGTCGCCGATACCGATGAACTCGATTTCGTCCAGATACGGCAAACCCGGTTTCCAGTAATTGGTGTTGCGCGCGCCAATGGAACGCACCCCTGGTTTGAACTCCTTGACCTTGAACGGACCGGTGCCGATGCCCTGGCTAAAGTCGCTGGTGCCCTCGGGCACGATCAGCAGATGGGAAATCGCCAGGATCGACGGCAGCTCGGCATTCGGGCCGCTCAGGCGTATCTGTACTTCATGACTGCCATTGGCCTTGACCTCGGCGAACTGCGACGCCAGCGGCAAGACCTTGGATCCCGTGATCGGATCCTTGTGTCGCAACAGGGAGAACACCACGTCGGCGGCGGTCAGCCCCTTGCCGTTATGGAAAGTCACTTCCTTGCGCAGGGTAATCACCCAGAGTGTCGCGTCAGTGGTGTCGATGCGCTCGGCCAGTTCGAGTTGCGGCACCATGTGATTGTCGAAACGCGTCAGCCCGTTGTAGAACATGTAGTGACGCACGTAGTCCGTGGACGATGAGCCTTTGGCCGGGTCCAGGGTGTCGGCGGTGGAGCTGGAGATGCCGGCGACGCGGATACGTCCGCCCGGTTTGCCTTTGCCAGGGCTTGCCGCCTCTTCGGCAAACAACTTGCCAGCGGCACCGAACAGGCTGCCGGCACCCGCTGCGGCCACCCCTGCCAACCCCAGCATCTGCAATGCATTGCGGCGTGACATGCCGCGATTGAGCCCTTCGAAAACACGCAGGCTTTCTGTACCGGTGATCAACTGGTCTTCAATGCCATTTTTGTTGTCAGTCATGTCAGTTCTACCTTTCGGAAAATGATAGGGCTCGATTGCGCACGATTAACGCAACGTGGTTGAAACGCCAAACAACGCCATGAAACTCAGTGCAGGTAGTCCTGCAGGCGGTAATACGCGCCTACCAGCGGCAGGAACCAGGGCTTGCCGAAATGCCCGGGAATGGCCGGCCAATCGAGTTCGCGCCAAGGGTTGGCCTCGACCTCGCCGGCCATGACCTGGGCCATGACCTGCCCCATGTGCACCGACATCTGCACCCCGTGACCGCTATAACCCATGGAGTGATAGACCCCTCCATGCTGGCCGGCGCGAGGTAAACGATCGGACGTCATGTCCACCAGCCCGCCCCAGCAATAGTCGATCCTGACGTCGGCCAACTGCGGGAACATCTGCACCATCGCCGCTTGCAGCACCTTGCCGCTCTTGGCGTCGGAAACGCTGTCGGACATGGCAAACCGCGCCCGACCGCCAAACAGCAGCCGGTTGTCCGGGGTCAGGCGAAAGTAGTTACCGATCATGCGGCTGGTGACGTAGGAGCGGCGTGCCGGCAGCAAGCTGTCAATCAGCTCCTGGGGTAGCACCTCGGTGGCGATAACAAAGCTGCCCACCGGTACGATTCGCCGCCGGTACCAGCCCAATCCACCTTGCTGACACGTGCCGGTAGCCAGCAGGATCTGCGAGGCCTGCAGCGCGCCTTTGCTGGTGTTGACCTGATAGCCACCAGCGCTGGCCTTCCAGTCCTTCACCGCCACACCCTGGAACACCAACGCCCCGTGACGCGAGGCCGCCTCGGCCAGGCCGACACCGAAGCGCCCGACATGCATCTGCACGCCGTTGCGCTGCAGCAGGCCACCGTGAAACTGGGCCGAATTGACCTCCGCCCGAGTCTCTTGGGCGGACAGCAACTCAACGTCGGCGTCGACTTCCTTGCGGATCAACTCACAGGTGCGCGCCAATCCTTCGTAGTGCAACGCCTTGGCGGCCAGTTTGAGCTTGCCGTGGCGAGTGAGGTCGCAGGCAATCGCTTCCTGCTCCACCAGCGAAACCACACTCTGTACGGCGCTTTCATAGGCCTGGTAATAAGCCCGCGCTTTATCGGCGCCGAGGCTGGCGCTAAGTGACGCGTAGTCCTGGGCAACGCCGGTGTTGCATTGACCGCCATTGCGCCCCGACGCTTCGCCAATCACCCTGCCCGCTTCCAGCACCGCCACGCTGGCCCCCTTCAAGGCCAGGGCCCGGGCGGCCGCCAGGCCAGTGAAACCGCCCCCGACAATGGCCACGTCGACCCGCCCGGGCAAACCGCCGAGCTGGGCACCAGTGAAGGCCGGTGCGGTATCGAGCCAGTAAGACTCACTGCCCATGTCTAACCCCTTTCACCTTGAAGAGTGCGCTCAACTCAGAGCCCGACCAGAGCGGCCAAACCGCCGATGTCCGGGATTTGGTGGTAGCCATACACAGCGTTCGCCGGTTGCTCATGACCGCGAGCCACGAAGGCCTTGTTCTTGATCTTCATGTCGTGGGCCGACATCAGGTCGTAGCGGAAGCTGGACGAGACATGCAACACATCCTCCGGCCCGCAGCCGAGGTTATCGAGCATGAATTCGAAAGCGGCCAGGCGCGGCTTGTAGGCCTGGGCCTGCTGAGCGGTGAAGACTTTATGAAAAGGCGCGCCGAGCTTGTCGACGTTGGACATGATCTGTTCGTCCATCGCATTGGAGAAAATCACCAACGGAATCTTGTCGGCGATTTTCGACAGACCCGCCGGTACATCGGCGTGAGGGCCCCAGGTTGGCACGGCGTCGTAATAGAGCTGGCCTTCGCCCCGATATTCGATTCCCCAGCGCTTGCAGACCCGCATCAGGGACGTCTTGATGATTTCATCATAGGGCCGCCACTCGCCCATCACCTGATCCAGACGATAAGCGGAGAAATCCTTGACGAACTGGTCCATCTGCCCGGCATCGACACGATCAGCGAACAGTTCGCGAGTCATGGTGCCCATCTGGAAGTTGGTCAACGTGCCGTAGCAATCGAAGGTGATGTACTTGGGTCGAAGAAAGCTCATGAGTGCGGTCCTGAGTTGTTGTTGAAGGCATGACGAGGCAAACATTGATGCCGTTCGTGAAGCATCGGTACAACGCTGCATCACGTTTTTATTACAACACCATGAGACCGTGGATAAACGGTTAAAAATACCGGCCGCTTGGTACAAACCACCGTTTTGCAGGGTTCGCTCAGCAGACTTTGCGGGATGCTCCAGAGGCGGGCGTTGCACCCGTGTTTCTGTGGGTTTGCGGACAGTTATGGTGCGTCTGGCGACGCGGTGAAGGCCGCTTTGCGGCAGAATCTACGCCTGCGGCGGGCCGTTCCAGCCTTTATCTTGAACGGGCCGCCGCCATCGCGAGCAGGCTCGCTCCC
>NZ_JABWQV010000115.1 GCF_014268615.1 Pseudomonas tehranensis
CCCCTGTGGGAGCGAGCCTGCTCGCGATTGGCGGCAAGCCTGCCGCCCCTCAAACCCAACACAAAAAAATACCCCAGCCTTTCGACCGGGGTATCTCTTCAAACGCACTGCGTTAACTTGAAGCTTTCAACTTGCAGCTCGCCGCTGCTTTAGTGACTCACCGCCCCACTCGCCCCCAGGCCAGTCTGCGAACGCACAAACTGCGGGAAGAACAGTGCACGCTCGTTCACGCCTTCAGCCGACTTGTCGGTGATGGAGAAGAACCAGATGCCGACGAAGGCAATGGCCATTGAGAACAGCGCTGGGTATTCATACGGGAAGATCGCCTTCTCGTGACCCAGGATCTGCACCCAGATGGTCGGACCAAGCACCATCAGGCCCACGGCACTGACCAGGCCCAGCCAGCCGCCGACCATGGCGCCACGGGTGGTCAGCTTCTTCCAGTACATCGAGAGCAGCAGTACCGGGAAGTTGCAGCTTGCCGCGATGGAGAACGCCAGGCCCACCATGAACGCGATGTTCTGCTTCTCGAACAGGATACCCAGGCCGATCGCCAGCACTGCCAGGGCGATGGTGGTGATCTTCGAGACGCGAATCTCGTCCTTTTCGTTGGCCTTGCCTTTCTTGATCACACTGGCATACAGGTCATGGGACACCGCCGAGGCACCGGCCAGGGTCAAGCCCGCGACCACCGCCAGGATGGTGGCAAAGGCCACGGCCGAGATGAAGCCCAGGAAGATGCTGCCACCCACCGCGTTAGCCAGGTGCACCGCCGCCATGTTGTTGCCACCGAGCAAAGCACCTGCCGCGTCCTTGAAGGCCGGGTTGGTGCTGACCAGCAGGATCGCGCCGAAGCCGATGATGAAGGTCAGGATGTAGAAGTAACCGATGAAGCCAGTGGCGTACAGCACGCTCTTGCGAGCTTCCTTGGCGTCACTCACGGTGAAGAAGCGCATCAGAATGTGCGGCAGGCCTGCGGTACCGAACATCAGCGCCAGACCCAGGGAGAACGCCGAGACCGGATCCTTGACCAGGCCACCAGGACTCATGATTGCTTCACCCTTGGCGTGAACCTTGACCGCCTCGGAGAACAGCATGTTGAAGTCGAAGTTGACGTGCTTCATGACCATCAGCGCCATGAACGAAGCGCCCGACAGCAACAGCACCGCCTTGATGATCTGCACCCAGGTCGTCGCCAGCATGCCGCCGAACAGTACATAGAGGCACATCAGGATACCGACCAGAATCACCGCAACGTGATAATCCAGGCCGAACAGCAGCTGGATCAGCTTGCCGGCACCGACCATCTGCGCGATCAAGTAGAACGCCACCACGACCAGTGAGCCGCTGGCGGACAAGGTGCGGATCTGGGTTTGCCCCAGGCGATAGGAGGCCACGTCGGCAAAGGTGTATTTACCCAGGTTACGCAGGCGCTCGGCGATCAGGAACAGAATGATCGGCCAGCCCACCAGGAAACCGATGGAGTAGATCAGACCGTCATAACCGGACGTGAACACCAGCGCGGAAATGCCCAGGAAGGACGCCGCCGACATGTAGTCGCCCGCGATTGCCAGGCCGTTCTGGAAGCCGGTGATCTTGCCGCCGGCCGCATAGTAGTCGGCCGCCGAATTGTTTTTCTTGGACGCCCAGTACGTGATGTACAGGGTCGCGCCAACAAAGGCCACGAACATCAGGATAGCCGCGACGTTAAGCGGTTGTTTCTGCACGGCACCGGTCAGGGCTTCAGCCGCCCAGGCCCCCGGTGCGAAAGCTGCGACGCTCAACAGAGCCATTAGACGCCGGATCATTGCTGAGCCTCCTTGAGAATCGCATTGTTCAGGTCGTCGAACTCGCCGTTGGCGCGTCGCACGTAGATACCGGTCAGGACGAAGGCCGAAAGAATCAGGCCGACACCGATGGGGATACCCCAGGTAATGGTGGACTCGGGCGAAATCTTGGCCCCGAGAACATGCGGCCCGTAGGCGATCAGAAGAATGAAGCCGGAATACAGCCCAAGCATGATCGCCGAGAGAATCCAGGCGAACTTTTCTCGTTTTCTCACCAGCTCCTTGAAGCGCGGGCTGTTTTGAATCGAGAGGTAAATGCTGTCGTTCATTGTTTTTATCCTCGCAGCACAGATTAAATTGGAACAGCTCTACTCTATGCGGCTGAAGGCCAGGTTCCAGACGACCTTAGTATTAGAACGACATGACGTTTATCGATTGCCCCTGCAAACCTTCATACTTCCCTTGTGGGACCGGGCTTGCTCGCGAATGCGGTGTGTCAGTCTATGAATTGCCAACAGACAGATCGCTTTCGCGAGCAAGCCCGCTCCCACCGGGACTTGGGCCAGGCTAAAAAACGGCAGGCACAAAAAAACCGCATGACGCCAAGTCATGCGGTTTCGAGGATGTTAAACCGGGCGGATTACTTGCCGGTCCACTCCTTCACGCGGTCCGGGTGCTTGGCAACCCAATCCTTGGCAGCAGCGTCCGGCTTGGCACCTTCTTGGATCGCCAGCATGACCTCGCCGATTTCGTCTTTCGAGTTCCACTGGAACTTCTTCAGGAACGCGACCACTTCCGGCGCCTTGGCGTCCAACTCCTTGCTGCCGATGCTGTTCACGGTTTCAGCCGCGCCGTAAACGCCTTTCGGGTCTTCCAGGAAGCGCAGTTTCCACTTGGCGAACATCCAGTGCGGCACCCAACCGGTGACGGCGATGGATTCTTTTTTCTTCTCGGCACGGGTCAGCTCGGCAATCATGCCGGCGCCGGAACTGGCCTTGAGTTGATACCCGGTCAGGTCGTAATCCTTGATGGCCTGCTCGGTCTTGATCATGACACCTGAACCGGCGTCGATACCGACAATGCGGTTCTTGAAGCTGTCATCGGTCTTGAGGTCGGCCACGGACTGGGCCTTGACGTACTCCGGCACGATCAGGCCGATTTTTGCATCCTTGAAGTTCGGACCGTAGTCGACCACCTGGTCCTTGTTCTTGGTCCAGTAGTCGCCATGGGTCACCGGCAACCAGGCCGAAAGCATCGCGTCGAGTTTGCCAGTGGCTACGCCTTGCCACATGATCCCGGTCGCAACCGCTTGCAGCTTCACGTCATAGCCCAGTTTCTGCTTGATGACTTCGGCCGCCACATGGGTGGTCGCGACGCTGTCGGACCAACCGTCGACATAACCGATGCTCAGGGTTTTGGTTTCGGCGCTGGCCAGTGTGGAGCTGATCGCCAGTACCAGTGCGGCACCTGCGCCCAAGAGTCGTCGCATTCTCATCGTTACTTCCCCGAAAGTGCTGCGCCCGACGGATGCCGAGCGGCGTCAACGTATTGTTATGGTGCACAGCGCCCCCATCACGCTCGCCTGCAAAACCGGTTCGAACGTCAGTGGAGTACTGACTCGTTGATCATCAACCTGCGCCGATCTGGAACCTGCTCTGCCTGCGACGTTGAAGCAACGAGAAACGACATCAGAACGCCAGCTATCTGCCTCAGCCATTCGGCCCCACAAAAAAGCTGTCCTGCGTGCCCTGTCAGAATCCGGCAAGCCGCCAGATAACTAGCCGCTCCCCCACGCAAACGTGTATCGTCCCGCTACTATCGCGCCCCGTTTGTGCCTCTTTTGTGTGCGTCATGGCACTTGGCTTCACTTCGGCGGTCATAGCCTGCGAACTTCATTCGGCATCTTCCTCTAAGGGATCCAGTCATGCTCCATTCCTTGCGCTTCGCTGCCCTCGTCGGCGGCCTTATTCTGAGTGCGTCCGCGCTGGCGGTGGATATCGATGCCGCCAGCTATGGCTACCCCTTGACCAACCCGTTCGAGGCGACCATCGCCACTACGCCACCGGACCTGCGTCCGGATCTGCCGTTGATCGAAGACATCAACCAGGCCGACCATAGCCTGACCCTGCGCCCGGAACGCGAGTTCATCCTGCCGGACAATTTCTGGCCGGTGAAAAGCCTCACCTACCGCATGGCGACCCAGGACAAGCCCGCGCCGCTGATCTTCCTGATCGCCGGCACCGGCGCGCGATACGACAGCAGCCTCAACGAATACCTCAAGCGCCTCTATTACAAGGCCGGTTACCACGTGGTGCAGCTGTCGTCGCCCACCAGCTTTGACTTCATGAGCGCCGCTTCACGCTTCGCCACACCCGGCATCACCAAGGAAGACGCCGAAGACATGTACCGGGTGATGCAGGCCGTGCGCGCGCAGAACCCCAAGTTGCCGGTGACCGAGTATTACCTCACCGGCTACAGCCTCGGCGCCCTGGACGCGGCCTTCGTCGCCCATCTGGACGAAACCCGACGCAGCTTCAACTTCAAGAAAGTGCTGTTGCTCAACCCGCCGGTCAACCTCTACACCTCAATCACTAACCTGGACAAACTGGTCCAGACCGAGGTCAAGGGCATCAACAACACCACCACTTTTTATGAATTGGTGCTCAACAAGCTGACCCGCTACTTCCAGCAGAAAGGCTACATCGATCTCAACGATGCCCTGCTCTATGACTTCCAGCAGTCCAAGCAACACCTGAGCAATGAGCAGATGGCGATGCTGATCGGCACCTCGTTCCGCTTCTCGGCGGCCGACATTGCATTCACCTCGGACCTGATCAACCGTCGCGGCCTGATCATCCCGCCCAAATTCCCGATTACCGAAAGCACCAGCCTGACGCCGTTCCTCAAACGCGCGCTGCAATGCGACTTCGACTGCTACCTCACCGAGCAAGTGATTCCGATGTGGCGCGCGCGCACCGACGGCGGCAGCCTGTTGCAACTGATCGATCAGGTCAGCCTGTATGCGCTCAAGGATTACCTGCACGACAGCCCGAAGATTGCCGTCATGCACAACGCCGACGACGTCATCCTCGGCCCGGGCGATCTGGGCTTCTTGCGCAAGACCTTTGGCGACCGGCTGACGGTTTACCCATTGGGCGGTCACTGCGGCAACCTAAACTACCGCGTCAACAGCGACGCCATGCTGGAGTTCTTCCGTGGCTAAATATCTCCTGCTTATCGCTGCGTTAATGAGTGCCGGCATGGTCCACGCCGATAACAGCAAGGCCAACGCGCCTGTGGTGGTGGACTCCGACGGTTTCAAGGAGCCGTTGAGCAAGCTCAAGTTCAACCCCGGGCTGGACCAGCGCGAGTTCGAGCGTTCGACCCTCAACGCCCTGAACGTCTATGACCCGCTGGAGTCCTGGAACCGCCGCGTCTATCACTTCAACTATCGATTCGATCAGTGGGTGTTCCTGCCAGTCGTCGATGGCTACCGTTACATCACGCCTGGTTTCCTGCGCACCGGGGTGAGCAACTTCTTCAATAACCTGGGAGACGTGCCGAACCTGATGAACAGCCTGCTGCAATTCAAGGGCAAGCGTTCGATGGAAACCACGGCACGCCTGCTGCTCAACACCACCGTCGGCATCGCTGGCCTGTGGGATCCGGCCACCGCCATGGGCCTGCCGCGCCAGAGCGAAGACTTCGGCCAGACCCTGGGCTTCTATGGCGTGCCCGGCGGCGCGTACTTCGTCCTCCCGATCTTTGGCCCTTCGAACCTGCGTGATACCTCGGGATTGCTGGTGGACTACACGGCTGAATCGGCGATCAACTTCCTCAACGTTTCAGAAGTCAGCGCCAACCACCCGGAACTGCTGCTCCTGCGCGCCGTGGACAAGCGCCACCAGACCAGCTTCCGCTATGGCCAACTGAACTCGCCATTCGAATATGAGAAGGTGCGTTACGTGTATACCGAGTCGCGCAAGTTGCAGATTGCCGAGTAACCCTTAAGCCAATACGCCCGATCCGGCGTGTTGGGGCTGTTGTGCCCCTGCGCAATGCCCTGCACGCCGATCTAATTTCTGCTGGCCCGTCTTCGTCTAAGAAAACGGTAAGCGCACGACTGCACCGTCATAAGGCATCCCAACGACGCTGCATTTTCGATTGTGAATTTTTTATTAACATTTTGTGACACATCGTGTACGATTGGATCCACTGCAAAGGATGCAATACTGCGTTTAGGATCAAGGATCGATATGTCAACTTCTCTTCCATTGCTGCGCATCTTCAGATGCCTCGATCGGCAAACTTCGTCACGCACCTACGCGTACTAAAAAAGCCATGAATGACTGAGCGAAACTTGCTCGGAAATCATTCTACAGCGTCGTGCTCCGTTAAACACTAGACGCTCAAGTCTCGTCGTTTGCGCTCCATTACCTTACTGTCATGCCCCCAGCATTACACCCTGTGTGATTACTTATGCTCGCCTTACAACTTATCCGCTTTAAGTGCTATTTCTCATCGCTTCCGTTTTTCATATGGATGCTGTTTCTTGGCACTTTTCTGACTCGCGCTACGTCAATGATGGTGTGGCCATTCATTTCGATTGTTCTCTACACGCGGTTCGGTTTCAGTACCTCGGCCATCGGCCTGATTCTGACCTGCTCTATCGCATTCTCTTCGCTGGTCAGCTTCTACAGCGGGTACCTTTCCGACAAAATCGGGCGCCTTAAAATCATCATGGTCGGTTGCCTGGTGGCGATGGTCTCCTACTTGCTGCTGGGTATCAGCACTCATGCCGGGGGCTACATCGCCGGAACCCTGCTGGCTAATCTCTCTTGGGCCTTGGTCAACAATCCAATCAAGACGGTCATCGGTGACCTCATCGAGTCCCGCCCTTTGGTGGAACGCGCCATGCACCTGCGCTATTTCTTTCTCAATGCAGGAGCCGCCGTGGGTCCTTACTTCGGGCTCAAACTAGGCATCTCCGCGGACTCTCTGTCCTTTGTGCTGGTGACAACGTCCTACCTGGCCCTACTGGCTGGCGTCATGGTATACGGCCGGGGCATCACCCTGGAGGCCATAAACATTACCTCCTTGCGAAGTACCTTACAGATCCTTTCCCGGGATCATGTGTTCCTCCTGCTCGTGATCAACAACATCGTCATGATGTTCATCTTCGGCAGCTTTGATTCCAGTGTGCCCCAGTTGCTAGCTTCGCTGGCGTTTGAGGGGTACCTGCCCTTTATCGCCAATCTTATCGTATTGCATGCCACGGTAATCGTCCTGTTCCAACTTCCACTGGCCAGGGCTCTGGCAAAGCTAACACTAGAAACGAAGATCCAAATCGGTTCTGGACTGCTGATTTTAAGTCAGGCGGGTATGGCACTGGCGGCACACTTTTATCAAGTGCAACTATTATGGTACGGCGCGGTTCTGCTGCTGAGCCTCAGCCAGACCTTACTGTTTCCGTGTTTGAATCTGTTTGTCGACAGCCTGGCTCCTCGAAATTTGAGAGGTGCTTACTTTGGCGCCGCATCGCTTTACAGTATTGGCTTTTCCGTGGCACCCATTGTCGGAGGATTTTTTATACAAGTGCTGAGCGGAACGGCGCTGTTCATTTTCCTGACGGTGACCAGCCTCATCATGGCCCTTACCTTCGCAGGTATTTTCACCCGTTTACAACATCGCAACTTAACTAACGAAAAACACGACACCTGCACCGCTGGCTAGGAACTCCTATCCGTCAGTAAAACCCGACGCATGCACAGACCATTCTACGGCGGTCACAAACATGGACGTCAGGAATTTCTTCGCCTTGAAATTTGTGTTTTTAGTATCAATCTCGTCACTGGAGAAAGAATGAACAAGGACGACTACGACATTATTTTATGTGGCGCCGGGCCGGCGAACATTTCTTTATTGCCTGACCTCATTCAGAAGGAAGATATTCATCGATGTTTGATTCTGGAGAAATCAAACACGTTGGGAAGCGGCGCTATCGGACAGTACCGTATTACCGCAAACTCTCTGGGTGGCGTTTTCCTGGAAAAGTTCCAGAACAAGGATGATGAGCTCAGCCGATACATGCGTACCACGGCGGAATGGGCGTATTTCAGCGAGCGACGTGACGAAGCGGTAGAGTTGCGCTACGTGGGACGGTTTCTGGAACACATCGGCGCCTTCGTCCAGCAGCATAAGACGCTGTACAAACGCTTCGAGATATCGACCTTGTCCACCGTCGAAGAAATCCAACTGTCCGACGATGGGCGCTATGCCGTTCGTTACACCGTTGACGGCCAGACCAGAGAGGCGCGGTGCAGAAAAGTCATGGTCAATCTGGGTGGACAAGTCAACAACGTTGCCTTGCCACACCTGAATGCCATCAATAGCGACGCCATGCTCAAAGGCGAGTATGACGAACAAATCAAGGCAGGCCATTACCAAAATATTGCCATTTTGGGTTCATCCCACAGCGCCGTTTCCTGCTTGATTCGCCTGATTGAACAATTGGATGTTAAAAATCCTATCCAACTGCTGGTCAAGCGTGACTTCAAGCTTTTCTTTGATTCGCCACAGGCGGCACTGACTCAGGGCTACCCCTTTGTCGATGCGGATGTCTGCCAAGCCAGCCAGCGTGTCAATCGATACTCAGGCCTTCGGTATGACTCGTTCACGTTTGCTCGCAAGATCCAACGGGGAGAAATTCCCAATCTGACCGTTGTGAATATAGCTGCCGATGATCCAGAGACATTGCGCAAACGCCTTGACTCGGTCGACCTGACGATCAAATGCACTGGTTTCAGCGCAACCCCGGTCCGAGTACTCGATATCGACGGTTCGCCCATCACACTGCGCCAGGACGCCCACGGCCTGATTGTGGATCACCGGTTGAACCCCTCTACGGTATCGAATCGAACTTTAGAAAACTTCCATGCCTTCGGCTTGGGTGCCGGCATCAAGACCGGGGGTGACAGCGGCGGCGAGGAAAGCTTCAGCGGCCGGATAGATGGCGTGTGGATTTACCAACACGTGGTACCCCGACTCACGTGTCATTAATAAGGACATTCGATGAACACTGGAACAGCAATTATTCTCTGCGCCGGACGCGGCAGCCGCTTGGCCAATCGCACCCGCCATATGCCCAAGCCTCTGGTCAAGACCAACGGCATCGCATTTCTAGATAATGCGTTGAGCAATCTTCAACTGCATGGCATCACCCGCGTGGTAGTGGTGGTGGGTTATCAGGCCGAGATCATCACCGAGCATCTGAACAGCCTGGAAACCCTGTTGGATATCGATTACGTGCATAACCCTGACTGGGAGACGACCAACAATATCTATTCGTTATACCTGGCTCGCCAGCACATCACTGAGGGCGCCCTCATCGTTGAAGGTGACATTTTTTTCTCTGGAGCCTGCCTGGAAAAACTGCTGCGAACGTCAAGCGACCTGGTTGCACTGGTTTCGCCACTGGGGAAAAACATGGAAGGAACCTACGCCAACCTTCATGAGGGGCGGCTGCAGAGTTTCGGCTCGACTAAGGATGACGGTCACCAGACGCAGGAAGAACAGTACAAGACCGTCAACTTATATCGGATAGGTTCCCCACTGTTCGCCAACCACGTGCGCGAGCAACTGGAGGTCCAGATCGAAGATGGCAACCTGAACGCCTATTACGAAGACGTCTTCAAACAAGCGTGCAAGACCAAAAAGTGGGATATCGGGGCGGTGGTGGTGCCTTCGACCGAATGGTACGAGGTCGACAACTACTATGACCTCACGGTGTGCAATTACATATCCAGCCGGGATCGCCTGGTATTTCTCCAGAGCCGCCACGGTGGCTACTGGCGCTACCCCCTCCTCGATTTCGCCCTGATCTATAATTTTCACTTTCCTCCTCAGCAGATGAAAGACCGGATCAAGGAAAATTTCGACCACATTCTCCTCAACTATCCCGGCGGCCGAAAACTCATTGAAGAGTCGCTCAGCGAATTCATTGGCATCCCCGCCCGACACCTTTGCGTGGCCAATGGTGCTGCAGAAATCATCAAGTTATTGCCCTCCATCTTCCCAGGCAAAGTGCTGGTCACCGTTCCGTCCTTCAACGAATACGCTAACGTATTCGGTGAGGAGCGCACGCTCAGTTATCACACCCATGCAGAGCAGGGCTTCAAGGTCAATCTGGATGCCTTGGTGCAGACCTGCAAGAAAGAGCGCCCGTCGGTCGTCGTCATTGAATCGCCAAACAATCCCACGGGCCGCCTTACGCCAGCCGCAGCGCTCTCGGACCTGGCCAGCCAACTGTCTGAACTGGATATCGCGCTGATTGTTGACGAGTCGTTCCTGGACTTCTCACCCAATGCAGCAAATACCCTGCTGTCCTCGTTGGGCAAGCATTCGAACCTTGCCGTTATTCGCAGTATGAGCAAGACATTCGGCATCGGCGGGATCCGTATCGGTTACCTCGCCAGTGCAAATCACAGCTTACTGGCGCTGCTCAATTCGCTACTGCCTATTTGGAATCTCAACGGCTTTGCCGAGGAAATGTTGCTGCATCTACCGCAATACAAACAGGAATACCTCGAAAGCTGCCAGCAGGTCATTCGTGACACCCAGGCGTTGCGCCAGGCGCTGGACGAAATCGAAGGCATCACAACCTTTGCGACCGATTCCAACTTTGTGTATTGCCAGATCGAGCACGTCCCGGCTCGAACCTTGTGCCGCCTGTTGCTGGAGCACAACCTTTACATCAAGGAATGCTCGGGCAAGCGCAACACCGATTCAGACCACTACGTGAGAATTTCCTGCCGCACCCGGCAAGAAAATGCCCAACTTATAAATGCCCTGAAATCAATCATGCAGGCACTGGAAGTGGAAGCGCCACGAAGTTCGCGCATGAAGGAGGCACTGTCCAATGCCTAAAAATGTAGTGATCTGTGGTAAAGGTGAACTGGCGATTTTTGCCTGTGACTACTTCAATGCGTCGCCCGAATACACTGTCTCTTATGTGGTTGCGGACCCGTTCGAGCCAGTGAGCAGCGAACTCACTTTGATCGAATATTGCAGGAACAAGGACCTTCCCCTCATTGAAAGCGGAAAAATAGAAGACCTGCCTGGCTACAAGGAAGGTCTCTTTTCCTGCGACCTGTGCCTGGTGATCTTTCACAAACGAATATTGCCTCAGGCTTACATCGACTGCTGCAAGCGCATCGTCAACCTTCATTTGTCGTACCTGCCACACTATCGTGGGGTGCGTCCCGTCAACTGGGCGCTAAAGAACAGCGAGCGCCACCATGGGGTGACCCTCCATGAAATCAATGAAGGTATCGACGACGGCCCGATTCTCAATCAGGTGTCGTTCTGTATTTACCCTGAATTCGAAGAAGTCATCGACACGTACAATCGGGCCATCGCCTACGCACGTCAGTTGCTGATCGATACACTGCCGCTGCTCGACAGGATTATCCCATTTGAGCAACGTCACGAAGAGATGAGCATCTATTTCGAGAAGGATAATGCCCGGCTGGAGGAGCGGATGACGTTCACCCGCGAGCAGTCGCTGACAATGCTTGGCCGACATTAACTTACCGTGCCGGGCCACAGCCCTTGGGGTGGCCCTGGCAGCCTATTAAGGAACACCATGTATTCATTGATTGCGTCGGACCTGGACGGAACCTTGCTGTTACCCGACGATACATTGGGCAAATACACCCGGATGGTGATGCGGCACCTTCTCGATGCCGGCCTGCATCTGGTATTGGCAACTGGCCGCCAACAGGCCGACGTCGAGACGTTGCTCGACGATAGTTCGCTTCCCTTGCATCTGATCACCTCCAATGGAGCCAGGATCAGCAGCGCTTGTGGCGGATTGACGCGTTGCGAAGCGCTGCCTGACGACGTCGTTCAAGGACTGATTGAAGAAACCCGCCACAGCCCAGACCTGATCATCAATCTGTACGGCCCTAGCGGCTGGTTGATCGGTCGCGAGCATGATGTCAGCGACTTTAATCGCAACCCACATTTCCAACCGACAGTGACCCGACCCGACACGTGGCCCACGGAAAACGTCGAAAAAGTGTTTTTCTTTGAACAGGCAAAAGACCACCACGTTTTACTGGCCTTGCAGAAACGTCTGGAGCAGCGATTCGGAAACCGCATTAGCACGGTGTTCTCGTTTACCTGGTGCCTGGAAGTGATGGCCAGCGACGTTTGCAAGGGCCACGCCCTGAAACAGCTGGCCGAGTTTCTTGATGTCCCCATTGGCGCGTGCATTGCCTTTGGTGACGGCATGAATGATATAGGCATGCTCTCAGTTGCAGGCAAGGCGGCTATCATGGGAACAGCTCATCAAGACGTGACACAGGCGCTGCCCGATGCGCAGATCATTGGCGCCTGCAGTGACGAAGCCGTGGCCCGATACCTTTCCAAGCATGTGCTGGCACCGATTCACTCGGTAGCGCGATTCTGAGGTTCAGGCTCGAACCGTTTTCCAAAGCCTGGCCACGACCATGACGCCCAATAACACCACGCCCCCGGCGACAATCCCCGCTACCGCATTGAGCAACATCGGCACGATAAACCCGGCACCACCGGCGCTGGCTGCCACACCTTCGATCCAGTGATGCACCACCGGCACACCATGGGTCAGGATGCCGCCGCCCACCAGGAACATCGCCGCCGTGCCGATCACCGACAGGCTTTTCATCATGTAGGGCGCGGCGCGCAGGATGGCGCCACCGATGCGCTTGGCGAGTTGCCCCGGCTTCTGCGTCAGCCACAACCCTAGGTCATCGAGCTTGACGATGCCGGCTACCAGACCATAGACGCCGACGGTCATGACAATGGCGATGCCCGACAGCACGATCACCTGTTGGGTCAGTGGTGCATCGGCGACGGTGCCGAGGGTGATGGCGATGATTTCCGCCGAGAGGATGAAATCGGTGCGTATCGCACCTTTGATCTTGTCCTTTTCAAAGGCCACCAGATCGACCGCCGGGTTGGCAACGGCCTCGACCAATTGCGCATGCTCGGCCTGGTCTTGCACCTTGCTGTGAAGGAACTTGTGGGCGAGTTTCTCGAACCCTTCGAAACACAGGTAGGCGCCCCCCACCATCAGCAATGGCGTGACCAGCCAGGGTACGAAGGCGCTGATGGCCAGCGCCGACGGCACCAGGATCAACTTGTTGATAAACGAACCCTTGGCCACCGCCCAGACCACCGGTATTTCCCGCTCGGCACGCACGCCTGAGACCTGCTGGGCATTGAGCGCCAGGTCATCGCCGAGCACGCCAGCGGTTTTTTTGGCAGCCATTTTGGTCATCAAAGCAACATCGTCGAGCACCGTGGCGATATCGTCGATCAGTAACAACAAACTGCTTCCGGCCATGGAAGAACTCCTTGAACAATAATGCTGCGCAGCATAGCGCGCCCGACGTGGCCTCGGGGCATTCTTGAGCGCTTCGCGAGGCCGGTGCTACCATGCGCCACCGCCAGAACAGGCAAGGAACCCCTGGGTTTATGAGCACTATCCGCGAGCGCAACAAAGAACTGATCCTGCGTGCCGCCAGCGAAGAATTTGCCGACAAGGGCTTCGCGGCGACCAAAACCAGCGATATCGCGGCCAAGGCGGGCCTGCCCAAACCCAACGTCTACTACTATTTCAAATCCAAGGAAAACCTCTACCGCGAGGTGCTGGAAAGTATTATCGAGCCCATCCTTCAGGCCTCGACCCCGTTCAACGCCGACGGCGCGCCCGGCGAAGTGCTGAGCCACTATATCCGCTCCAAGATCCGCATCTCCCGCGACCTGCCTTTCGCCTCAAAAGTCTTCGCCAGCGAAATCATGCACGGCGCCCCGCACCTGAGCGCCGACCTGGTGGAACAGCTCAACGCCCAGGCCCGCCATAACATCGACTGCATCCAGACCTGGATCGACCGAGGTCAAATCGCCCCCATCGACCCCAACCACCTGATGTTCAGCATCTGGGCGGCCACCCAGACCTACGCCGACTTCGACTGGCAAATCTCCGCAGTGACCGGCAAGGCGAAGCTGGACGAGGCGGATTATGAGGCGGCGGCGCAAACGATTATTCGGTTGGTGTTGAAGGGGTGTGAGGTGGATCGCTAGGCTTGGGACCGCATCGCCTTCATCGCGAGCAGGCTCGCTCCCACAAGGGTTCTGCTGTGAACTCAAATTTTGTGAACAACTGAGATACCTTGTGGGAGCGAGCCTGCTCGCGATGCTGACGACTCGATTTCAAATCAAACCCAAATGGCATCCCATAGTGGATAGTCGCCAAACCGCTTCACCAGCCCTGCCCGCAGTGGGTTTGCTACGACATACCGAGCCAGCACTACCAGGTCCTCCTCCCGCCTTAGGGCCCTGTCATGGAAACCTTGTTGCCAAAGACTGATCCTATGGCCCAGGCGTAGGTTCACAGCTTTGGTGCTTAATGACTTGGTTCTTTGCATCAATTCACTCAAAGATCCCTTATGCAGCTCGATTAACCAATGAAAGTGATCAGGCATGACGACCCAGGCCAATGAGTCAGCGTAACCCTGATCCTGAGCCTTTCGAAACTGGTCAACGACCAATCTGCCCAAGATAAAGTCTCTAAAAATCGGCTCGCGGCCGAATGTGTTGGCCGTCAATAAGTAGATTCGGTTGGATTCGGCGTAGCGGCCGACGCGCAGTCGATGTGAAGCGGGTGAACCAGACATTCCGTGTCCTTTGATGAGTGAGTCCTGGCCAAGACTAGGTCTTGGCCTGTCTGGAGGTGGGCCAGACTTTTAGCTGGATATGTCTGGTTGAAGGCAATCGCGAGCAGGCTCGCTCCCACAGAG
>NZ_JABWQV010000116.1 GCF_014268615.1 Pseudomonas tehranensis
GCTATCGCGAGCAGGCTCGCTCCCACAAAGTATGGCGATATGACCAAAAAAAGCCCCGCGTCCAACATGGGAAGCGGGGCAAACATTTGGTTGGTTGCGGCCAACCAAAGGAGCTCGGTTGAATCAGGTCGGTCAGTTGCTGGCTACGGTTTCCGGTTGCCAGCCACCGCCCAGGGCCTTGTAGATCGCGACTATGCCGCGATACAGGTCCACTTCGGCCTGGGCCTGAGTGTCCTCGGCGGCCAGGCGCTCACGTTGGGCATCCAACAGGACGAGGAAATCCTCGGTGCCTTCGCGGTAGCGGATTTCGGCCAGGTCAGCGGCGGCTCGGCTCGATTCGCTCTGCCGGATCAGCGAAATCAGGCGTTGCTGGCGCTTGCCGTAGTCGCTGAAGGCGTTTTCCGATTCCTCCAGGGCCAGCAGCACTTGCTGTTCGTAGGTCGCCAAGGCGCCGTCCGCCTCGGCGTCGGCACCGCGCAGACGAGCCCGCACACTGCCCAGATCGAAGGCAGCCCAGGTGATGCTTGGCCCCAGCGCCCAGGCATTGGCCGCCGATGAGCCGATCTGCGAACCGCGCCCGGCGGTAAAGCCCAGGAAACCGCTGAGGCTGACCCGTGGGAACAGGTCGGCCTTGGCCACGCCGATGCGCGCGGTGGCGGCAGCGAGTTGGCGCTCGGCGCTGAGAATGTCCGGGCGACGTTGCAACAGTTCACCCGGATCACCAATCGGCAGGGCCTTGGCGATGGCCGGCAGCTGTTTAGGGCTCAGGTCCACGCTCAGTTTGTCCGGGCGCTCGCCCAGCAAGGTAGCGATGCGGTTGCGCTGGCGTACCTGTTCGGCCTGCAACTGCGGCACGCTGGCTTCGACCGAGGCCAGGCGCGCATCGGCACGGACCACGTCGAGCTGATCGCCGACGCCGGCATCGCGCAGGCTTTCGGTGATCTTGCGCGATGCCTGCTGGTTCTCAAGGTTCGCCAGGGCGATTTTTTCCCGCAGTTGGGCCCCGCGCAGTTGACCGTAGGCATCCACCAGTTCGGCGATCATTGTCACCTGCAACTGATAGAGGTCGGCTTCGACCGACTGCTGATCGGCATCGGTGGCTTCCAGGTTACGCCGGATACGCCCGAACAGATCCAGTTCCCAAGCCATGTCCAGGCCCAGATCATAGCGTTCGGTACTGACCCGGTCGGTGGTTTCGCCCGGCACCTGGCCTTTGCCCAGGTTGCTGCTGGCACGGCTGGTGATGGTCGGCATGACGTCATTGCTGGCGTCGTCGCGTATTGCCCGGGCCGCTCGCAAACGGGCGAACGCCACGCGTAATTCGCGGTTGCCTTCCAGGGACCGGGTGACCAGCGCATTGAGCGTCGGGTCTTCGAACTGCTGCCACCAGATCCCTTCGAAACGCGCCCGGTCGAAATTCTTTTGACCGGCGGCACCGTCGGTGGCGGTGGTAATGTTCGCCGCCTCCGTTTGCGGTGCCTTGTAGTCCGGGCCCACGGCGCACGCACTCAAGGCCAGTACCAGCAGGCTTGGCACAAACACTTTCAAACTCATTGTTGCGCCTCCAGTTTCAAGGCACGGGCCGCTTTGCGGGCCTCGCTGCGCTCGACAAAGTTGCGGATCAGTACATAGAACACCGGCGTGAGCAGCAGGCCGAAGAAGGTCACCCCGAGCATGCCCGAGAACACCGCGACACCCATGGCATGGCGCATTTCCGCACCGGCACCGCTGGAGAAGACCAACGGCACCACACCCATGATGAACGCGAAGGAAGTCATCAGGATCGGCCGCAGACGCAAGCGGCAGGCCTCCAGCACCGCAGCCAGGGGGTTCAGCCCCTCGAGCTGTTTATCCTTGGCAAACTCGACGATCAGAATGGCGTTCTTGCAGGCAAGCCCCACCAGTACGATCAATCCGATCTGGGTAAAGATGTTGTTGTCGCCGCCGGAGAGAATCACCCCGGTAATGGCCGACAGCAGGGTCATCGGTACGATCAGTATCACCGCCAGTGGCAGGCTCCAGCTTTCGTACTGCGCCGCCAGCACCAGGAACGCCAGCAGGACGCAGAGCGGGAACACGAACAGCGCGGTGTTACCCGAGAGGATCTGCTGGTACGTCAGGTCGGTCCACTCGTAAGTCATGCCATTGGGCAATTCGTCCTTGAGCAGTTTCTCGATGGCTTTTTCAGCCTGGCCGGAGCTGTAGCCCGGGGCGGCGGCACCGTTGATTTCCGCAGTGATGAAGCCGTTGTAGTGCATGACCCGGTCAGGTCCCGAGGTGTCGCTGACCTTGATGAAGGTCGCCAGCGGGATCATCTCGCCACGGTTGTTGCGTACCTTGAGCTGGCCAATCTGGTCCGACTCGAGGCGGAACTGCTGCTCGGCCTGAACGTTGACCTGATAGGTGCGGCCAAAGCGGTTGAAGTCGTTGGCATACAGCGAGCCCAGGTAGATCTGCAGGGTGTCGAAGATGTCACTGACGGCCACGCCATGGGTCTTGGCTTTTTCACGATCGATGGCGGCATCGACCTGCGGCACGTTCACTGTGTAGCTGGTGAACAGCCCGGCCAGTTCCGGCACGTTGTGGCTCTTGGTGATGATGTTCATGGTTTCTTTGTACAGCTCGTCGTAGCCCAGGTTGCCCCGGTCTTCGATTTGCAGACGGAAACCACCGATCGTGCCCAGACCCTGTACCGGCGGCGGCGGGAAGATCGCCATGTAGGCTTCCTGGATTTCCGAGTACTGGCCGTTCAAGGCCCCGGCAATGGCCCCGGCAGACATGCTGGGGTCCTTGCGCTCGTCGAAAGGCTTGAGGGTCACGAACACGATGCCGGCGTTCGGGCTGTTGGTGAAGCCGTTGATCGACAGGCCAGGGAAGGCCACGGCGCTTTCAACGCCCGGTTGCTTGAGGGCCATGTCCGACATGCGCTTGATCACGTCTTCGGTGCGGTCCAGGCTCGCGGCATCCGGCAGTTGCGCGAAGGCCACCAGGTATTGCTTGTCCTGGCCCGGTACGAAACCGGTCGGGGTATTGGAGAACCCGAAGAACGTCAACACCATCAGGCCCGCGTACACCAGCAGGGCGATGCCGCTGCTGCGAATCACTCGGCCTACCGTACCCACGTAGCTGTGGCTGGCACGATCGAAGAAACGGTTGAAAGGACGGAACAACCAGCCGCCGAAAATCTTGTCCAGGAACCTGGAAAACCGGTCCTTGGGCGCGTCATGACTCTTGAGCAGCACCGCGGCCAGCGCTGGCGACAGGGTCAGGGAGTTGAAGGCCGAGATCACCGTGGAGATGGCAATGGTCAAAGCGAACTGCTTATAGAACTGCCCGGTCAAGCCACTGATGAACGCCGCCGGTACGAAGACCGCACACAACACCAGTGCCGTGGCGATGATCGGCCCGGTCACTTCGCCCATGGCGCGTTTGGTGGCTTCCACCGGAGTCAGGCCCAAACCGATGTTCCGTTCGACGTTCTCCACCACCACGATGGCGTCGTCCACCACGATACCGATCGCCAGGACCAGCCCGAACAGCGAGAGCGCGTTGAGCGAGAAACCGAACAGGTGCATCACGGCGAATGTACCGATCAGCGACACCGGCACGGCCACCAGCGGAATGATCGAGGCGCGCCAGGTCTGCAGGAACAGGATCACCACCAGCACCACGAGGATCAGCGCTTCGAACAGGGTGTGAACCACCGCCTCGATGGAGCCGCGCACGAAGATCGTCGGGTCATAGACGATGCTGTAGTCCATCCCCGCAGGGAAGTTCTGCTTGAGTTCGTCCATTTTGGCGCGAACGTCGTTGGAGATCTGGATGGCGTTGGAGCCAGGGCGCTGGAAGATCGGGATCGCCACCGCCGGCTGGTTGTCGAGCAATGAGCGCAGGGCGTATTGACTGGAGCCCAACTCCACTCGTGCGATGTCTTTGAGACGGGTGATTTCACCGTCCTCGCCGGAACGAATAATGATGTTCTCGAACTCTTCTTCATTCACCAGGCGTCCCTGGGTGTTGATCGAGAGCTGGAATGCCTGGGCATTGGGTGCCGGAGGTGCACCCAGGGCACCGGCGGCGACCTGACGGTTCTGTTCGCGGATGGCGGTGACCACGTCGGTGGCGGTCAGGTTACGCGAAGCAGTCTTGTTCGGGTCAAGCCAGACCCGCAGGGAATAGTCCCCCATGCCGAACAGCTGCACATCACCCACGCCGCCCAGACGCGCCAGCTCATCCTTGATGTTGAGCAGGGCGTAGTTGGACAGGTAGAGCATGTCGTAGCGTTGGTCCGGCGAGGTCAGGTGCACCACCATGGTCAGGTCGGGCGAAGCCTTGTCCACCGTGATGCCGATTCGGGTGACTTCTTCCGGTAACTTGGGTTCAGTCCGCGTGACGCGGTTCTGCACCTGCACCTGAGCGTTGTCCAGGTCGGTGCCCAGCGCGAAGGTGATGGTCAGGGTGATCTTGCCGTCAGCGGTCGATTGCGAGGACATGTACAGCATGTTCTCGACGCCGGTGATGGCTTGCTCCAGGGGCGCGGCCACGGTTTCGCCGATGACCTTGGGGTTGGCGCCCGGGAAGTTGGCGCGCACGACCACGGTCGGCGGTACGACCTCCGGGTATTCGCTGATCGGCAACTGGAACAGTGAGATAGCGCCGGCGATCAGGATCAGCAGCGAAAGCACCGCTGCGAAGATCGGCCGCGAAATGAAGAACTGGGAAAATTTCATCTTGAGTTCAGTCCCTTAACCGCGTGGGGTCGCTGCGGCCAGTTTGCCTGCCGATCCGGAAGCAGCCTTGGAAGGCGCGACTTGGGGCAGGTTGCTGGCTTCGAGCGCTTTTCGTTGTTGTGCCAGGGCGGCGATGGTTTCTTCGCTGGCCATCGGCACGGTTTCAGGCGTGACCGGCGCACCGGGACGAGCGCGTTGCAGGCCCTTGACGATGATGGTGTCGTCCTTGCTCAGGCCCTTGCGCACGATGCGCAGGCCTTCGATCTTCGGCCCCAGCTCGACAGCGCGGTAGGCCGGCTTGTTGTCGGCGTCCATCACCAGCACGAATTTCTTGCCCAGGTCAGTGCCGACCGCTTCGTCGTTGATCAGCACGGCTGAGTAAGTGCCGCTGCCCACCAGTTTCAGTCGGGCATACAGCCCTGGGGTGTAGGCGCCATCCTGATTGTCGAATACTGCGCGACCACGAATGGTACCGGTCTGTGGATTGACCTGGTTGTCGATGAAATTCATGTGGCCCAGGTGCGGATTACCTTCCTCGTTGGACAGGCCCATGTAGACCGGAGTCGCCTGACCGCGCTGGCCCTCTCGGGCAAGGCGGGTGTACTTGAGGAAGACACGCTCGTCGGCATCGAAGTAGGCGTAGACCTTGTCGGTGGACACCACGCTGGTGAGCGGCGTGACATCGGCGGTCACCAGGTTGCCGGCGGTGATGTCCGCCCGGCTGACGCGGCCGCTGATGGGCGACGTGACCCGGGTGAAGCTCAGGTTCAGTTTGGCCAGGTCCAGTTGCGCCTGGATCGCCGCAGCGGCAGCACGAGCTTCCTGGGCAGCGCTGGTGCGCGAATCCGCCAGCTCGGCGGAAATGGCGTTGCTCAAGCGCAGGCGTTCGCCACGCTTGGCTTCGTTCTCGCTGCGGGTGGCGGTGGCACGGGCCTGGGCCAGTTGGGCTTCAAGGCGACGAACTTCAGCCTGGAACGGACGCGGGTCGATCTGGAATAACAGATCGCCTTTCTTGACCAGCGCGCCTTCGGTGAACGCTACGCTATCGATCTGCCCCGAAACCCGTGGTCGGATCTCGACGGTTTCCGGCGCCTCGAGGCGCCCGGTGAATTCGTCCCACTCATTGACCGGCTGCTCCAGCACCTTGGCCACACTGACTTTGGCCGCCGGCATGGATGCCGCCGTATCTGGGGTCTTGCCGCACGCGCTCATCACCAGCACCGCCATCAGTGCGAGGGGAAAGCGCAGTTTTGAAAGTGAATATTCCATGGATAGCATCCGCCAAGAGTATTTGAGATGGGCGGATGATGCGGGGGGAGGCGGTGAGGCACGAATCGAATGAAGCAAAGGTAACTATCATTCGGAATGATATAAGCCATCACCCAGCCGTCTAGCCTGGGGTTTTCGTTAGGCTGCTATCAATCTTGCTGATATCCCTTCAGGTTGCTAGAGGCGCAAAGCTGCCTGCGGGAAGACTGCTACTGCGGCAGATAACGGTCATGGATGCGCTGGATCTCACCGCTGGCGCGAAGGCTTTCAACGGCCGCCCGCAGCTTCTTGACCATTTTTGGGGAGCACTGCTTGGAGCAGGCCAGATAGAGATCGGCACTGCTCTTGACCGGACTCATCAGCAGTGTTCGCTTGGACACCTTTGGCCAAATATACCGACTCTCAGGGACGCCGTTGAACCAGGCGTCGATACGCCCCATCAAGAGCATCTGGGCGGGGTTGTCGCCGATGGCCAGTGGATAGATCTGGTCGTCGCTGAACCCTTCGGTGCGCAGGATCTCCTGTTGCGCGCTTCCCAGGCCGACGCCGATCTTGCGGTAGGTTTGCCTGGCTTCGGCGAAGCTGCTCACTGGCCGGTCGAGGGTGAAGAACGCTCGCTCCATGGGCATGACCGAAGCGATCCAGGTAAAACGATCCTCGCGTTCCGGTGTGCGCGACAGGGGGGCGATCAAGTGATTGCGCTGTTCGCTGACGTGTTTCTGTGACCGGGCCCAGGGAAGGATATGCAGCTTGACGGCATACCCGGCTTGGGTCATGGCTGCCACGGCAACATCGCCGACAATTCCGTGCCCCCTGGGGTCGTCGACAAACGTCAGCGGCGGCGCGTCGAGAATGTGCAATTCAATCGTCAAGGGGGCGGCGTACGCGCTACCGACAATCAGCATCGGCAAAATCAGATACAGGCGCGCGAATGATTTTGTACGGCCTTCCAATACGCGTTTGATCCGGCTCATGATCGATACTTCAGGCATTGAAAGTGATGCGCCGTTCCAAACGCTTGGCGCCAGAAACATCGTCCTGCCATGTTTGCCACGGCTTTTTTATCAGTGCATGCCACGCTGTCGGCCTGACGGCGTGTATCTGAAGGTATAGATCATCCGGCCGACAAAAACCTTTTTACTCAGGCCCTGTCCTGGCTTGTTCAGCAATCAGTTGGGCCAGTATCCGTACCGGCTCGGTGAGGCTTTGCCCCGACCGATGCACCAATCCGATATCCCGGTGGAAGGTGTGCTGGCCAAGGTCGAGGGCTCTAACTCCTGCCGGCCAGTCATGCGCCGATGTTTGTGGCACCAGTGCCACCCCCACACCGTTTTCAACCAGCTTGATGATGGCCTCCAGTTCATCCAGTTCACACACCTCGCGCACGGTGAAGTGCATTTGCCGCAGGAAACGATCCACCTGCCGGCCACCGAATGAAGCACGGTCATATCGAATGAATGGAAGGCTGGAAAGGAGTGTCGTCCAGTCTTCCCCCGGCACTTGGCGTGCAACGATCAATCGATACGGCTCAAGTGTCAGGGTCGTCCAGCGCAGGTCGCTCTGAAGCGAGAAGGGCGGACGGATGATGGCCGCCATGTCGATTTCGCCAGCGTCCACCAGATTGACCAGCTCCATCGACAGCCCCGGCAGCACCCGCGTACGGCACTGAGGGCATTGCTGATGGAACCTGGCCAACGCGTCCGGCAAATAGGAACGCTGGACGGACGCAATGGCGCCAATGTTCACCAGGACACTGGCCGCAAGTTCTGGGAAGCCACCGCCCAGGTTGTCGTAGAGACGAAGCAATTCTTGCGCCTGCAAGAGGACTTGCTGACCCTCGCGATTGAGGTGGGCCGAGCGTCCTTTGCGGTCGAATATTTCGAAGCCCAACTGCGCCTCCAGGCGCTGGATCTGCGCACTCACGGCAGCTTGGGTGAGGCCGATCCTGTTCCCGGCCGCCGCGAAAGTGCCTTCCCGTGCGACGGCGATGAGCGTCTTGAGTTCTTTAATCATTCACAAATATTAGTTGTGTTTCTAAGCAATATATATTGATTTTTCCGCCTGTAGCGCCGCACTACGATGGCCTCACCTAAAAGACACAAAAAAAGGAGTCTTGATGAACCTCTCACCCTTCCATCTGGCGATCCCGGTTTACGACCTCGCGGGTGCCCGCACCTTTTATGGCGAAGTGTTTGGACTGCAAGAGGGGCGCTCCAGCGCCCAGTGGGTCGACTTCAATTTTTACGGCCACCAACTGGTGATTCATGAGCAGCCAAAAACCGCTGTCCAGGACAGCGTCCACAGCAACCCGGTGGACGGTCACGACGTGCCTGTTCCTCATTTCGGCATCATTTTGGGTTGGGAAGAATGGGAAGCACTGGCCGAACGCTTGAAATCCTTCGGCACCGAGTTTGTGATTGAACCCTACATTCGCTTCAAGGGGCAGGTGGGTGAGCAGGCGACGATGTTCCTGTTCGACCCTTGCGGTAACGCCCTTGAATTCAAGGCGTTCAAGGATATGAGCCAGTTGTTCGCAAAGTAGTCCAAGCAAAGGTGGGCAGGCACAGAGTTGGGGCGACTAAAGATGTAAGAACAGGCGATGGCGATCCTTTGAGGGTATACCCCTTCAGAACCGCACACACATGCCGATACAGCGCGCGTAGATCCTGATTGCGCAAGCGCTTCAGAGGGGGTCGCCCCCCATACTCAGGGCGTATGTGCGCCTGTACCCACTAGGTTTTCGCAGGTCTGCCCATAAGCGGGCCTCAGGTAAGAATCATGTCAGCCCACCCCAGGACCGAGCTGGAAGGCGCCCTTGCCGTATGCAAAGGCAGTTTTCTTTGCGTTGGTTTTTTCAGTTTTTTCGTCAATTTGCTGATGCTGGTTCCATCGTTCTACATGTTGCAGGTTTATGACCGCGCCGTAGGAAGCGCCAGCCAGTCGACTCTGTTGATGCTCACGCTGATCATGTTGCTGTTGATGATCACGATGGGTGGCCTGGAGTGGGTTCGTTCGCGGATTATGGTACGAATCAGTACTCGCCTGGACACGCTGCTGGGCCAGCGTCTGTTCGACGCCAGTTTCAAGCGGGCACTCAACACCAACGGCATGAATGCCACCGCCCAGCCGTTGAGCGACCTTAACGCCTTGCGCCAGTTCCTGACCGGTAACGGCTTGTTTGCCTTTTTCGATGCTCCGTGGATTCCGATCTACCTGGCGGTAATGTTCATTTTTCATCCCTGGTACGGGTGGATGGGGGTCGTGAGTGCGGTGATGCTAGGGGCGTTGGCTTTCATCAACGAGAAGCTCACTCACGCACCGTTGCAGGCTGCCAACCGCGAGCAGATCGCGGCTACCACCTTCACTAACAAGAGTCTGCGCAATGCCGAAGTGGTCGAGTCCATGGGCATGCTTGCAAGTCTGCGTCAGCACTGGAACGGGCAAACCCATAAGGTCCTGACCCTGCAAAGCCTGGCCAGTGACCGCGCCGCGAGCATGATGGCGATGTCCAGGACGTTCCGTCAGATTGTTCAGTCGCTGATGCTGGGCCTGGGCGCCTACTTGACGATCAATCATGAAATTTCGCCCGGACTGATGATTGCCGGCTCCATTTTACTGGGGCGCGCCCTGGCGCCCATCGATCAGTTGATCGGCGTCTGGAAAGGCTTTCTTGGCGCACGCTCGCAATATGCCCGATTACGCGAGTTGCTGGTCAAGATCGCCGCCGAGCCTGAGCGCATGTCGTTGCCGGCACCTGAAGGGGCGATTCGCGTCGAGGGGCTTTCAGTGGGTTCCCCGGACAATCGCAAGCCGATTATTCGCGGCGTGGACTTCCAGGTGGCCGCTGGTGAAGTGGTGGGGATCATCGGTCCCAGCGGCGCAGGAAAGTCGACCCTGGCCAGGGCGTTGTTGGGGATCTGGCCAAACCTGGCCGGGACCGTGCGCCTGGACGGTGCGGACATCAGCCAATGGCGCCGGGACGAACTGGGCCAGTACATCGGCTATTTGCCCCAGGACATAGAACTGTTCGAGGGCAGCATCAGCCAGAATATCTCACGCTTCGGTCCGGTGAATGCGCCTGCAGTGGTCGCCGCCGCGCGCATGGCCGGCGTACATGAACTGGTGCTGCAACTGCCCGATGGCTACGACACATTGATTGGCGCCAATGGCGGTGGACTCTCTGGCGGCCAGCGGCAACGCATCGGGCTGGCCCGCGCCTTGTACGGTGAGCCGCGTCTGGTGGTACTTGATGAACCGAACTCCAATCTGGATGACGCTGGAGAAAAAATGCTCGCCCAAGCGCTGCAGAAACTGCGGCAGAGTCGGGCCACGGTGTTTGTCATTACCCATCGATCCGGGGTACTGGCGCAGGTGGACAAGCTGTTGGTTCTCAATCATGGCGAGCTGAGTCTGTTCGGGCCGCGCGACAAAGTCCTGGCGCGACTGCAGGGCGCGACGCCCACGGCCCACCAGGCTGCCGCGATTGAATCGTAGGGACGGATGAACAACGTTATGCAAGACAGTAAGCACTCATCCGTCGATATGTCGGGGCTGCCAATCGATGACAAACCCGTGCGGCGCATCGGCTACCTCATGTTGCTGGTCACCTTTGGCCTGTTTGGCGGCTGGGCTACCCTGGCTCCGCTCGACAGTGCTGCGCTCGCGCCGGGCGTGGTCACCGTCAAGAGCTATCGCAAGACCGTACAACATCTTGAGGGCGGCATTGTGCGCGAACTGCGCGTGCACGACGGCGACCTGGTAAAAGCCGGCGATGTGTTGTTGGTGCTCGATAACACCCAGGCGCGTTCGGAAATGGAAGCCATGCGTAGCCAGTTGATCGCCGCGCTCGAACTCCAGGCCCGATTGGTGGCTGAACGTGATGCGCTGCCCGAGCCACCGCTCGTGCCTACGCTGGATCCCAATGATTCCCGAGTGCGCGAGGCTCGCGACAGTGAAGCGCGGATTTTCCAGACCCGACGGACCTCGTTGCTGGGCGAAATCGGCTTGCTGGAGAAGTCCATCGGACAAATCGAAGAACAGATTCGCGGATTCAAGGCCGTCATCTCCAGCAAGCAGATGCTGGCCGCTTCCTATGAAGAAGAGATTGTCGACTTGCGTGCACTGCTTGCCGAAGGCTACGTGGACAAGCAGCGTCTGCGCGAGCAAGAGCGAAGTCTCTCTCGCCTGCAGGCCGAAATCGCCGAAAGCCGCTCCGAAAGCGCGCGAGCGCGGGTTCATATCGACGAGGCGCGGTTGAAGATACTGCAACTGAAAAAGACTTTTGCCACCGAGGTCGCAGGTCTGCTGGGCGATGCGCAGACCAAGGTCTATGAATTGCGCGAGCGGCTGGCCACCCTGCAGGACCGCGACCAACGCACCGATATCCTCGCGCCCGAGTCGGGAATGGTCATGGGTATGACCGTACACACGCTGGGCGCAGTGGTCAGTCCAGGCACTGCGCTGTTGGACATCGTCCCGGCCAACGAAGAACTGATTGTAGAAGCACAGCTGTCACCGATGGACATCGACCGTGTCGCACTGGGCAAATTGGCGGACATTCGCTTCAGTGCCTTCAAGAGCAGCACCACGCCAGTCATCGAAGGGCAATTGGTGCAGATATCAGCTGATCGCCTGATCAACAAGGACACCGGCGCCGCTTATTACCTGGCACGCGTGGCCCTGACCGACAAGGGACGTCAGGCCCTGGGTGATCTGACCCTGGTACCAGGAATGCCGGTCGAAGTGCTGATTAATACGGGCGCGCGGACGCTGTTGCAGTATTTGATGCAGCCGGCCAGCAATGCTTTTGCCCGTTCGTTGATCGAGGATTGACATGAAGCTTCTGATCGCGATGAGTCTGGCCCTCGTGCCGCTTGGCGCTCTCGCTGACGACAGCTCGACGCCCCCTTACACAGATCTGTTGCAGCTGCATCAGGAAGCTCAAGGGGCTGATCCGCGTATTTTACGGGCACAAGCCATGGTCCGTAGTGGTGAGGGCAGCGAGCGGGCGGCCTTTGGTCAACTGCTGCCACAGCTCAATGCCAGCGGCAGTGTTAACCGCAGTCGCCGCGACGACGATTTGAATCGTATTCAATACAACGGCAAACGCCTGGCGATGATGCTCAATCAGGTTATTTACGATCCGCAGGTCTGGCGCAGCTATCAAAAGTACATTGAGCTGGCCCGCCAGAGCGAGTACGAGTCCGATGACACCCAGGTGCAGGCCAGCATTGATCTATCCGAGCGCTACTTCGCGGTTCTCGCGGCGGAGGACGAATTGGCCTTGGTACGCAGCGAGCTGGACGCGACCGAGCGCAATCTCAAGCGAGTCAATGCCTTGTATGCGCGCCAGATGGCTACGGTTACCGATGCGCTTGATCTTGAGTCTCGAGTTGATGCGCTCAAGGCTGACGAGATTGAAGCTCACAATACGGTCGAGGTCAGTCGTGAAGCCATTTCCGAACTGGTGGGGCGCGCCGTCCAGGAACCGTTCAAGCGCATCGGCGACAATTCGGCTTTCAGTCTGCCAGCGCAAGCGCAGGACTATTGGGTGCAGACGGCACTCGATAGCAATCCGGCGCTGCATGCTCGCGAACACAATATTCGGGCGGCCGAGGCGGCTGTCGCTGAAGCCAGGGCCGGCCATCTGCCCCGGCTGGGCCTGAGCTTGACGGCGCAACGCAGTGATATCGGTTATGAAGGCGCGTTGGCACCCCGCTCGGACAACCTCGTCGCGTCCCTCGACTTGCAGGTGCCACTCTACAGCGGCGGTTCCATCCGAGCCCGAGTATCAAGCGCCGAAAGCGATAAGGAAGTCGCCCAGCAAGAGCTGGAAGCCTTACGGCGTCAGGTCATCAGGGAGACCCGCACGGCTTATCTGGGCATAACAGCCGAACTCGGTCGCATCAAGGCCACGCGTCGTGCGCTGCAGTCCGCTGAAAAGTCACGGATAGCCACCGAGAAAGCCTTCGGATACGGCGTTAAGAATGCCGTCGATGTGCTGGACAGCATCAAAGATGAGTTTCGAGCACGGCGTGATTTTTATCAGTCCCAATACAAGTTCGTGACCCGTTTGCTCGTGCTACATCGTTGGAGCGGAAGGCTAGGGGAGAGTGATATTCGCAGGGCCAACGAATGGCTTGTTGCGCCATAGTCAACGGATTCTAGATTATGAAATAGTGGCTAAATGATGTTAATGCAGCTGTTTCTAATGCAAAATAAACCCTTTGTAGCGGCCACATCCAGGAAGGGCCGCAGATTGCTCACAGGAGACCTAGCATGCCTAGTCCAATTGGTTTTTCATTTACTTCGACTGCAAAGCTGACCGGCAACGCGCAAGTCGATAGCTTGCTTTCCGGTACCTATTGGATGGGCAACTCATGGAGCACCGGTACCTTCACCACGTCCCTGACATACAGCTTCGTCACAGCGGGTTCACGTTTCGCCTTCAATTACAGCAGTGACGATGAGTATAAGGCCATCTATCTTCTGACGTCAGCGCAGCAAAGCGGCATTGTCAGCGCGCTTGGCACGTGGAGTTCGGTTGCCAACATCAAACTCTCACAGGTCAGCGAAACCTCCACCAATGTCGGTGATTTACGATTCGGCGGTTATCAGGGTATGGACGGCGATATCGCTGCCTGGGGTTATTTCCCCGCTGAAACACCCAGTGGCGGTGATGTCTGGCTTGGACCAGTGACAAACGACCCGGCACCCGTGAAAGGCACCTATGACTATCTGACCTTTGTGCATGAGATCGGCCATGCGCTGGGCCTCAAGCATCCGTTCTCCCAAAGCCTTTCAAATCCCACGATGCTTACACCTCAGTTCGATGATGTCCGTTACACGGTCATGAGTTATGACGCTGCCTATTCCTATCAGCCGACGACGCCCATGCTGCTGGACATCGCCGCCGTACAGAGTCTCTATGGTGCAAACACCCAGTGGCAGACAGGCAATAACATGTATAGCTGGGCCTCTGGTCAATCGGTTTTCGAGACTATTTGGGACGCTGGCGGCAATGACACTATCGATGCACGCAATCAGGCAGAAGCGGTTCGCATCAGCCTCAATGAAGGTCAGTTCAGCAAAATCGGCCAGACGTTTACGGATTTCAGCACCCAAACTGCCTTCAATGAAGGGTTGGCGATCGCTTATGGCGCTAAAATCGAAAATGCTCTCGGCTCAGCTCATGACGACACCCTGATTGGCAACGCGCTGGGCAACCTTCTGAATGGTCATGCCGGAAAGGATATTATGGCCGGTGGGGCAGGCAACGATACCTACGTCATCGACAATATTGGTGATGTGGTACAGGAAAGCAGTGCTCCGAACAGCGGAACGGACACGATCCTTTCTTTAATCAATTACACCCTCGGGGCCAACGTCGAAGCTCTGAGGTTGAGCGGCAACGGAAATCTCAATGGTGTTGGGAACGCGCTGAACAACCGCATCACTGGCACTGCCGGCGCCAATATTCTGGATGGACGCAGCGGTATCGACACGCTGATCGGTGGCACTGGC
>NZ_JABWQV010000117.1 GCF_014268615.1 Pseudomonas tehranensis
CCACGAAAGCTCACCGAGTCTGGTCAGTGCTCGATATGCTCATCCGGCCGCTTGGTCCGCCGCCCATCCTCTTTCGACAGCTGCGAAAAAATCGTCGCCGCCAGCATCGCCATGATGCCCACCGTCAGGAACGTCAACTGGAACGCGCCGAGCACGGTGTCCACCCCGTCGTTGCCGACCTGGGCGGTAAAGCCGCCGAGCAGCGCGCCAGCACAGGCCACGCCCAGGCTCAGGGACAGTTGCGCCACCACCGACAGCAGGCTGTTGCCGCTGCTGGCGCTGGCGTCGTCCAGGTCAATCAGGGTCACGGTGTTCATCGCGGTGAACTGCAACGAGTTGATCGCCCCCAGCACCGCCAGTTGCGCCAGCAGCAACCAGTACGGCGTCTGTTCGCTGACCAGGCCCATACTCGCCAGCATCAGCCCCAGGGCCAGGGTGTTGCCGGTCAATACACTGCGGTAGCCGAAGCGCTCGATCAAAGGCCGGGCCACGGATTTGGCGACCATCGCGGCTGCCGCCAGGGGCAACATGCTCATCCCGGCCTGGGACGGTGAATAGCCCAGGGCCACTTGCAGCAGCAACGGCACAAGGAACGGCAGGGCGCCGCTGCCCAAGCGCGCGAACAGATTGCCGAGAATCCCCACGGCGAAGGTCCGGGTCTTGAACAGCGACGGTGCGAACAGCGGATTTTCGATGTGCCCGGCCCGTAGCCAATAAGCCGCCAGGCAGGCCATGCCGGCGAACAGCAGCAACATCACGCGTAAGTGCGGCAGGTGCAGTTCACCCAGGCCTTCCATGGCGATGGTGATCAGCACCATCGCCGCGCCAAACAGCAAAAAGCCCAGGCCATCGAACCGCGTACGCTCGCTGCCGCGCAGGTCCGGGATGAATTTCCACACCGCGTAGCAACCCAGCACGCCCACCGGCAGGTTTATGATGAAGATCCAGTGCCAGGTCAGGTACTCCACCATCCAGCCGCCCATGGTCGGGCCGATCAGCGGGCCGAGCAGGCCAGGAATGGTGATGAAACCCATGATCCGCACCAGTTCCGAGCGTGGGTAGGCCCGCAATACGACCAACCTGCCCACCGGCAGCATCAGCGCGCCGCCCAGGCCCTGGATCACCCGGGCACCGATCAGCATGGACAACGAATTGGACAAGGCGCAGAGCAACGAGCCGAAGCTGAACAACAGGATCGCGCCGAAGAAAATCTTCTTGGTACCGAAGCGGTCGGCGATCCAGCCCGAGGCCGGGATCAGCAGCGCCACGGTGAGCATGTAGGCAATGATCACGCCCTGCATGCGCAGCGGGTTCTCCGCCAGGTCGCTGGCCATGGCGGGCAGGGCGGTGTTGAGGATGGTCCCGTCCAGGGACTGCATGAAGAAGGCAATTGCCACGACCCAAGGAAGCCAGCGGGCGGTGACAGCGTCGAGCGGTGCGCGGTTGGGCATGGGGCCTCTTGTATGGCGTGTTGATCAGGAACGGGTGCCGCTGTTGTGGCGAGGGGATTTATCCCCGCTGGGGCGCGGAGCGCCCCCAAAGCAATTGAATGCAGTTAACCAGATACACCAGGTGATAGTTTTTAGGGCTGCTTCGCAACCCAGCGGGGATAAATCCCCTCGCCACAAGTAATCGCCTTCGCAGGTTTGCTTAGGGTTGGTACTACAACGTCAAGGTCAAGCGCTTGACCAGTGCTCCCGGCAACAGCATCGAAGCCGTGGCCCGCTGGCTGTAGGTGCTGGCCGAGAGCAGAAGTTCCCGCTCCCGGCTCAGGCCTTCGAGTTGTGAACCGAGCAGGCTGTAGACACTGTCGTCGAAACGCATGGTGCTGACTGGCGCGACGATCTGGCCGTTCTCGACCCAGAACGTGGCGAAGCGGGTCATGCCGGTCAGGCGCGCGGCCGGTTGGTCCGAGTAGTTCAGGTACCAGAGGTTGCTGATGTACAGCCCGGTGCCGAGGTGTTCGAGGATGTCTTGCTGCTCGAGCTGGCCTTGGTTCATCACCAGCGCCGTGGGGTATTCGTAGCTGCTGGCGCCGTTGGCGTTCAGGCCGTGCTCGGCGGCGCTGCGGGAGTTGATCAACTGTGCACCGGCCATGCCTTTGACGATCAGGCCCAAGTCATCGCGCGGATAACCCTCGTCGGAAAATGCCGGGCTCAAAGAACCGCTGACCTGCTCACTTAGCCACACATCGGGGCTCAAGCTTGCTTCGTTCGCGTAGAACTTCTGCAAGGGACTTTGCTTGCTGGCAATGGCCCGGGCCGAAAACCCGCCCCAGCTGAGCATGCCCATGATTTCTTCCATCGCCGCTGGTGCCAGGTAGGCGCGGTATTCACCGGGCGGCAGTGTGCGCAAGGGGCGGCCCAAAAACGCCAACTGTTCGCGGGCCTGTTCAAAGCGCCTGGCAAAGCCTTCGCTGCTCCATTCGTGCCCGGCGTAGCTGGCTTTTACCGCCTGGCCGTTTTCATGGAACAGGCTGAAATCGAAGTTGAAGCTATTGGCCTGATGCCAGCCGAACGCCCCCGAAGAACTGGCGAAGCCCCGGCTGATGGGGCCGGCGGCATAGAAGCCGACCAAGTCCAGGCCGTCGGCGGCGCGAGTGATTTCGGCCACCGCCTGGTCAGTGTCCGGCAACGGATGGTCTTGCACGTTGTGGCTCTGCCAGTGGTTGTGGTTGAGCAGCAGGTACGGATCGGGTGGCAGCAGTGGCAGGGTTTCGCGCAACTGTTGCAGACCTTCGGCCAGGCGATGCTGGTCGGTTTCGGGCTCACCGGACAAGGTGATCTGCAGATCCGCATGGCGGCCGTCGTCGATCAGTTTGAAACTGACATTGGCCTGTTGCACCTGCCCGGCCTGGCGGACCTTGCCATGGTTGAAGCGCACGAAGGCCGAGGATTCGGCGGCGTAGCCGAGGGTGAACTGTTCCGGCTCATGCAGGGCTTCACGCAGCCAGTCGACCAACGCCTTGAAGGCCACGGCCTGATTATTGACGGTGCTCATCAGGCATCTCCCCCAAACACTGCCACATTGCTGAACACGCACGCCGGCGAGGCATGGCCGACGCGGATGACCTGGTTCGGTTCGCCCTTGCCACAATTTGGCGTGCCCAGGACCTGAGCGGTACTGGCGTCGCCCACCGCCCGCAGGCTTTTCCAGAATTGCGCGGAAATGCCCCGGTAGTTGGGGTTTTTCACCACGCCCTTGAGCTCGCCGTTTTCGATCAATTGGCCCCACTCGCAACCGAACTGGAATTTGTTGCGGGCATCGTCGATGGACCAGGAGCGGTTGGTGCGCATCAGCACGCCGTGTTCGATGCCCTGGATCAGTTGCTCCAACGACTGGTCGCCGGGCTCGATGTTCAGGTTCGCCATGCGGTCGATGGGCGGGCGATTCCAGCCACAGGCGCGGCTGTTGGCGACCCCGCTCAGGCCTGCGCGAAATTGCGACAGCGCACCACCCAGCGGGCGCAGCAACAGCCCTTCACGAATCAGAAATTCTTTGCTGGCGGCGGTGCCATCGTCGTCATGGCTGTAGCTGGCCAGTTCTTCGGGAACGTTCGGGTCGAAGGTCACGTTCAATAGCTGGGAGCCGTATTGCAGATGCCCGAAGTCGTCGGTCGTGACGAAACTGGTGCCGGCGTAATTACGCTCGTCTCCCAGGATGCGGTCCAGTTCCAGCGGGTGACCGATGGACTCGTGGATCTGCAGCATCATCTGGTCGGGCATTAGCAGCAGGTCACGCGGGCCTTGCGGGGTGTTTGGCGCCAGGAGCAATTGCAGGGCCTGGTCAGCGATCTTCGGTGCGGCACCGATCAGGCCGCAGCGGTTGATGACATCGAAGCCGCCTTGCTGGCCGAAGTTCTCACGGCCCAGGGTGCGGGTCTGGCTGTCGTTGCCGTCGAAGGCGGTGACGTCCAGGGCCGGATAAACAAAGCGTTGGGCCTGGCGCAGTTCGGCGCCGGCGCTGTTGAGGTAGATCTGCTCGACCTGGGTCAGGCCGATGCTGACCTGCCAGTTAACCAGGCGCTCATCCTTGGGCACCGCGGCGGATTCGTCGCCCAGTAACTGATAGCAATCGTTGAGGGACGGGAACGCCTGGTCGAAGTGAGGCGAGAAGTAGTCGGCGCGGTCGCTGGAGACCGCCTGCTCGCGCAAGTCGAGCAGGGCGTGTGGCTTGAGCCGGCGGGCTTGTTGTTCGGCCCGCTCCAGCGCCGCTTGCAGGCCGGCCTGGGACAGGTCGTTGGTGGCCGCATAGGCCTCGACACCGTCGACCCGCACGGTCAGCATCGCCCCTTCATCACGGCCCAGGCTGGGCGGTTCGGCGATGTTCTTGCGCACCGACAGATGCTGGCCGGACTCGCGCACGTAGCGCAGGGAAAAGAACTCAGCGCCCGTGCGCAAGGCAGCAAACCGCTGCTTGAGCTGGGGGTGGACATCGAACATGGAACCTCCTTGTCTGGAGTGGCGGTGCAGCGAGGTGTGGCGCATTGACGCGACGGCTCTAGATTAGGCCTGGGTGGGGGTGGGATCAAGGTAGAAGGGAATACTGGAGTGTCAGGGCGGACGCTATCGCGAGCAGGCTCGCTCCCACATTGGATCTTTGGTAAGCACGGAATCCGTGCCGGCCGCCGTACCCATTGTGGGAGCGGGCTTGCTCGCGAATACGGCGGTACATCCAACATTGTTGCAAGCTGACCCACCGCTTTCGCGAGCAAGCCCGCTCCCACAGTCGACGGATGGTGGGCACAAAATCCGTGTCCGCCAAGGCCTCTATGTGGGAGCGAGCCTGCTCGCGATAGCGGTGTGATGCCTTATTGCGCCAGAGGCCCCACTTCCCGCATCGGCTTACCCCGCACCGGCGCGTCGCCGGCCACGTAGTACGGCGCGGTGCTGCGTGGCAATGGCTGGCGGCCACGGATCTTGTCGGCGATTTTCTCGGCGATCATGATCGTTGGCGCATTCAGGTTGCCGGTGGTGATGATCGGCATGATCGAGGCATCGACCACGCGCAGCCCTTGCATGCCATGCACGCGGCCTTCGCCGTCCACCACCGCCATGTCGTCGGTGCCCATCTTGCACGAGCAGGACGGATGGAAAGCGGTTTCGGCGTGTTCGCGGATGAACTGGTCCAATTGCTCGTCAGTCTGCACCTCGATGCCCGGACTGATTTCACGCCCCCGGAACGGGTCGAGCGCCGGCTGTTGCATGATCTCGCGGGTCAGGCGGATGCCGTCGCGAAATTCCTGCCAGTCCTGCTCGGTGGCCATGTAGTTGAACAGGATGCTCGGGTGCTGGCGCGGGTCCTTGGACTTGGCCTGGATCCGGCCACGGCTGGGCGAGCGCATGGAGCCCATGTGTGCCTGGAAACCGTGTTCCTTCACGCCGTTGCTGCCGTTGTAGTTAATCGCCACCGGCAGGAAGTGGTACTGGATGTTCGGCCAATCGAAGTCCGGGCGGGTGCGGATGAAACCGCCGGCTTCGAACTGGTTACTGGCGCCGATGCCGGTGCCGTTGAACAGCCATTCGGCACCGATGGCCGGCTGGTTGTACCAGAGCAGCGACGGGTACAGCGAGACCGGCTGGGTGCACGCGTATTGCAGGTACAGCTCCAGATGGTCCTGGAGGTTTTCACCGACGCCCGGCAAATCATGGACCACCGGGATGTCGAGGCTTTCCAGCAGTTTGGCCGGGCCGACGCCGGAGCGTTGCAGGATCTGCGGCGAGGCGATGGCGCCGGAGCACAGCAATACTTCTTTGCGCGCTCGGGCCTCGACGCGCTCTTCAGCCGCGCCCACCAGATAACGCACGCCGACCGCGCGTTTGCCTTCGAACACGATCTTGTCGGTCAGGGCATGGGTGACGATGGTCAGTGTCGAGCGCTTCTTGGCCACGTCCAGGTAACCGCGCGCGGTGCTGGCGCGACGACCGTTGGGCGTGACGGTGCGGTCCATCGGGCCGAAACCTTCCTGCTGGTAGCCGTTGAGGTCGTCGGTACGCGGGTAACCGGCCTGCACGCCGGCTTCGACCATGGCGTGGAACAGCGGGTTGTTACCGGCCTTGGGCGTGGTCACGCTGACCGGGCCGTCGCCGCCATGGTAATCATTCGGGCCAATGTCGCGGGTTTCGGCTTTGCGAAAATACGGCAGGCAATCCAGATAGGTCCAGTCTTCCAGGCCTGGCAGCTTGGCCCAGTTGTCGTAGTCCAGGGCGTTGCCGCGGATGTAGCACATCCCGTTGATCAGCGAAGAACCGCCCAGGCCCTTGCCGCGACCGCATTCCATGCGACGGCCGTTCATGTGCGGCTCCGGGTCGGTCTCGTAGGCCCAGTTGTAGCGACGACCCTGCAGCGGGAACGCCAGGGCGGCGGGCATTTGCGTGCGAAAATCCAGGCGATAGTCCGGCCCACCGGCTTCGAGCAGCAGGACAGTGACGCCTTCGTCTTCGGTCAGGCGGGTGGCCAGGGTGTTACCGGCCGAACCGGCACCGATGATGATGTAATCGAATACGTGGGACATGAAATGCACCCTCTTTTGAATTGGGTTCAGGTCGCGGTTTGCCTTGACGCCGAGCAACCTGTGGCGAGGGGATTTATCCCCGTTCGGCTGCGCGTAGGAGCTGCCGAAGGCTGCGATCTTTTGATCTTTCGCTCAGGACTCAATTGTCTGGGAAAAGATCGCAGCCTCGTTGCACTCGACAGCTCCTACACCGCAGCCCAGCGGGAGCAAGCTCCCTCGCCACAAAGGCCCCAGTCTCAAGTTCGGCGTCAGATCAGAACACTGAGGCGTATTCGCCCAGTTCGACCTGTACCGATTTGATGCGCGTGAAGTTGTTCAGCGAACTGATGCCGTTCTCCCGGCCCACGCCCGATTGCTTGTAACCGCCGACCGGCATTTCGGCGGCCGATTCGCCCCAGGCGTTGATCCAGCAGATGCCGGCTTCGAGCTGATGAATCACGCGGTGAGCGCGGTTCAGGTCGCGGGTCACGACGCCCGCGGCGAGGCCGAAGTCGGTGTCGTTGGCGCGGCGGATCACTTCTTCTTCGGTTTCGTAGGTGAGGATGCTCATCACCGGACCAAAGATTTCTTCGCGCACGATGGTCATCTCGTCGGTGCAATCGGTGAATACGGTCGGTGCAACAAACGCACCCTTGGCCAATTCGCCGTCGGTCAAACGAGCGCCGCCGCACAGCAGGCGCGCGCCTTCGGCTTTGCCTTTCTCGATGTAGCCCAACACGCTTTCCATGTGGGCGAAGCTCACCAGCGGCCCGAAGTTGGTGTTTTCATCTTCTGGATTGCCGATGCGAATACGCGCCACGCGCTCGGCGATCTTGGCTTCGAAAGCCGCCTTGAGATGGCTCGGCACGAACACGCGGGTGCCGTTGGTGCAGACCTGGCCGGAGCTGTAGAAGTTGGCCATCATCGCGGTGTCGGCGGCGCGATCCAGGTCGGCGTCGTCGAAGATGATCAGCGGTGACTTGCCGCCCAGTTCCATGGTCACGTCCTTGAGCGACGAGCTCGAGGCGCTGGCCATGACTTTCTTGCCGGTGTCGGTGCCACCGGTGAACGAGATTTTCTCGATGCGCGGGTGCTCGGTCAGCCAGGTGCCGACTTCACGGCCGCTGCCAGTCAGCACGTTGAACACACCCGCTGGAACGCCGGCTTCGGTGTAGATCTCGGCCAGTTTCAGGGTGGTCAGCGAGGTGACTTCGCTCGGCTTGAAGATCATCGCGTTGCCAGCTGCCAGGGCCGGTGCCGATTTCCACAACGCGATCTGGATCGGGTAGTTCCACGCGCCGATGCCGGCCACCACGCCCAGGGGTTCGCGACGGGTGTAGACAAACGAAGTGGTGCGCAGCGGCACCTGTTCACCTTCGATGGCCGGCACCAGGCCTGCGTAGTATTCCAGCACGTCGGCGCCGGTGACGATGTCGACGTAGCGGGTTTCGGAGTAGGCCTTGCCGGTGTCGAGGGTTTCCAGAGCGGCCAGTTCATCGTTGCGCTCGCGCAGGATGTCCACGGCGCGGCGCAGGATGCGCGAGCGCTGCATGGCGGTCATTGCGGCCCAGACCTTCTGGCCTTTTTCGGCGCTGACCACGGCGCGCTCGACGTCTTCTTTCGTGGCCCGCTGCACTTGGGCGAGTACTTCACCGTTGGCAGGGTTGATGGCTTCGAAGGTGGCGTCGCCGCTGGCATCGCTGTACGCGCCATCGATGTAGAGTTTTTGCAGTTCGAAACGGGCCATAAAGTCCTCGCAAGTGCATAAGTGGTTGGCTGACCACCGGGGCGTGTCGTCTACAGCTGACTACGCGGTTCGGTGGCGGTTCAGGAATCGAGCGGTTCTGTGTGCTCTGACACCCCTGCTTTGGCCAGTTGGAAATCCATGTATTCGTAAGCGATCCGGTGCGCCTGGGCGGTATCGAACGCGTCTCCCGACAGCGCCCCGCGCAGCCACAAACCGTCAATCAACGCGGCCAGGCCCCGTGCCGCGCTGCGTGCCTCATCCAGGGGCAACACGCGGCGGAACTGGCAACACAGGTTGGAATACAGACGGTGATCGTTGATCCGCTGCAACCTGTGCAAAGACGGGTGATGCATGCTGGTGGCCCAGAAGGCCAACCAGGTTTTCATTGCCGGGCCATTGACCTGGCTGGCGTCGAAGTTGCCTTCGATGATCACCTGCAGGTGAGCCCGTGGGCTTGGGTCCTCCAACGCCTGACGGCGTGCGGTGACGTTCTCGCTCAGGACAGTCATCAGGTACTGGGCCGTGGCCGCGATCAGGCCATTCTTGTCCTTGAAGTAGTGGCTGATGATGCCGTTGGAGACACCGGCCAAACGGGCGATCAGCGCAATGCTGGCGTCCCCCATCCCGACCTGATCGACCGCTTGCATAGTGGCTTCGATCAATTGCTGGCGGCGGATGGGTTGCATACCGACCTTGGGCATCTGGTACATCTCCTTAGGCCATCCGATGGACGAGTGAGGTCTATCGGAATGAAGGCCAGTCTATTTTGTTTTAATTGAACGTTCAATCAACAAAAACAAAGTTCTATGACAAGTCGTCGCTGTTTGTCGGGATTCATGTGTGAAAACCCGCAGAACAGGGGGCGAGGACTTTTTCGGGATGTCTTTATAACACTCGTTGGTTGGTTGCCGAGCAAACGGCGGTCACGCCTGCCCCTCGTGGCGCGGGAGTTTGCTCCCGCTGGGTTGCGGTGTAGGAGCTGTCGAGTGCAACGAGGCTGCGATCTCTTCCCAGACAATTGAGTCCTGAGCGAAAGATCAAAAGATCGCAGCCTTCGGCAGCTCCTACGCGCAGCCGAGCGTGAGCAAGCTCCCTCGCCACCAGGGGCAGTGCCAAGGCATATCTGCACAAACAAAAACGCCGCGATCATCTCGCGGCGTTTTCGTCGGTTTCGCTTAGCCCAGGTTTTTGCCGAGCAGTGCGTGGTACAGCTCACTGTCGCCAAGAATCCCGACGACCTGCTGGTTATCGTGAAGCACCAGTTTATTGCCGGTCTGGTAGCGAATCTGCAGCGCGTCGCGCATGCCGATGTTGGAGTCTACCAGGGTCGGACGACGGCCCAGGCCTTCGACGGCTTGGCCCGGGGCCCAGTTTTGCAGGTCCAGCGCCGCGCCGTTCTGACGGGCGCCCTTGATGGTGTTGCCTTCGGCCAGATCGAGCCAGGAGTCGCCGCCCGGATCCAGGCACACCGAACCGTTGATGCGCTTGCAGTTGTCCAGGGTGCGCATCAGGCTGCGGCCACAGAGCACGTTGAGCGGGTTGGTATGGGCGACGAAGGTGCGCACGTAATCGTCGGCCGGGTTCAGCACGATTTCTTCGGGCTTGCTGTACTGGATGATCCGGCCGTCTTTCATGATCGCGATCCGGCTGCCCAGCTTCAGGGCTTCGTCCAGGTCATGGCTGACGAACACGATGGTCTTGCTCAGTTTGCGTTGCAATTCCAGCAATTCGTCCTGCAGGCCCTGGCGGATCAGGGGGTCGAGGGCCGAGAAAGGTTCGTCCATCAGCAGGATATCGGCGTCCATCGCCAGGGCGCGGGCCAGGCCGACCCGTTGCTGCATGCCGCCGGACAACTCGTCAGGTTTCTTGTTGCGCCACTGGGTCAGGCCCACCAGCTCAAGTTTTTCATCCACCAGCTTCTTGCGTTCCTTTTCCGGCCGGCCCTGCATTTCCAGGCCGAAGCTGATGTTTTCGCGCACCGTCAGCCAAGGCATCAGGGCGAACTTCTGGAACACCATGGCGATGCGCTTGGTACGCATCATCTTCAGCTCGGCCGGGCTGCAGGAGGCGATGTCGATCTGCCGGCCTTCATGCTCGACGAACAATTTTCCGCGACTGACGGTGTTCAAGCCGTTGATGCAACGCAGCAGGCTGGATTTGCCGGAGCCGGACAGCCCCATCAGTACGCAGATTTCGCCTTTTTCAATGTCCAGGCTGGCTTTTTCCACACCGACGATTTGCCCGGTTTTCTTCAGGATTTCGTTGCGCGTCATGCCTTGGTCGAGCAGCTTGAGGGCTTCACGTGGATCTTTGGAAAAGATCACGTCGACCTCTTCGAAGCGGATTATGCTCATGCGTCACCCCCTACTTTGGCGTCGGGTTGCTTGCAGATTCGGTCGAGCATGATTGCCAGCAATACGATCGCCAGGCCTGCTTCGAAGCCCAGGGCGATATCAGCGGTGTTCAGTGCGTTGACCACGGGTTTGCCCAGGCCGTCGGCACCCACCAGCGCGGCGATGACCACCATCGACAACGACAGCATGATGCATTGGGTGATACCGGCCGCGATGCTGGGCATCGCATGGGGCAGTTCGATACGGGACAGCAGTTGGCGACGGGAGCAGCCGAAGGCTTTGCCGGCGTCCATCAGTTCGTCTGGAACGTCGCGGATACCCAGGTAGGTCAAGCGGATGGGCGCGGCAATCGCGAACACCACCGTCGAGATCAGGCCAGGGACCACACCCAGCCCGAAAAGGGTCAGGGTAGGAATGAGGTAAACGAAGGTCGGTACGGTCTGCATCAGATCGAGCACCGGACGCATCATGGTGTAGAACAGCGGCTTGTGCGCGGCAACAATGCCCAGCGGCACGCCGATCAAGACACAGACCAGGGTCGCGAACAGCACCTGGGCCAGGGTTTCCATGGTTTCCTGCCAGTAACCCAGGTTCAGGATAAGCAGAAAGGCTGCGATAACGAAGACCGTCAGGCCCCATTTGCGCTGGATAAAATGCGCCAGTAGAGCGATGAGGCCGATCAAGACAAGCGGGTTGAACCAGGTCAGCGCAAACGTCACGCCGTGAATCATCGTTTCCAGTGACAGGGCGATGGCATCGAATGTGTTGGCGCCGTGTTGCGTCAACCAATCGACAAAGCTCGCGATGTACTGGCCCAAGGGTATTTTCTGATCAATCAGCATGGTAGTGAACATCCGCATGCAAGGAATAAACAGCCCGGACGAGCGAACCCGCCCGGCATAAAAGCATTACTGCGCAAGCTTGGCTTTCACGGCGTCCAGGCCGGGTTTACCGTCAATGGTGGTCACGCCAGCGAGCCAGGTATCGAGTACCTGTGGGTTTTTCTTCAGCCAGGCCTTGGCGGCCGCGTCAGGCTTCATCTTGTCGTCAAGCACGTTGCCCATCAGCGTGCTTTCCATGTCCAGGGTGAAGGCCAGGTTTTTCAACAGCTGACCTACGTTGCTGCATTCCTGGACGTAGCCTTTGCGGGTATTGGTGTAGATGGTTGCCTGACCGAAATTCGGACCGAAGTACTCGTCACCACCGGTGAGGTACTTCATCTTGAAGCGGGTGTTCATCGGATGTGGTTCCCAACCCAGGAACACTACGGCGGTGCTGCGGCGCTCGGCGCGGTCGACCTGTGACAACATGCCGGCTTCGCTGGACTCGACGATCTTGAAGCCGGCGTCCTTGAGACCGAAGGCATTCTTGTCGATCATGCTCTGGATCAGGCGGTTGCCGTCGTTACCCGGTTCGATGCCGTAGATCTTGCCGTCCAGTTCCTTCTTGAACTTGGCGATGTCGGCGAAATCCTTCAGCCCTTTGTTATAGAGCTCTTCGGGTACCGCCAGGGTGTACTTGGCGTTCTCCAGGTTGGCCCGCACCGTATCCACGGTGCCGGCTTCGCGGTAGGCCTTGATGTCGTTTTCCATCGTCGGCATCCAGTTGCCGAGGAACACATCCATGTTCTTGCCGTCGGCCAGGGACTTGTAGGTCACGGGTACGGAAATCATGGTGGTCTTGGTTTTGTAGCCCAGGGCCTCGAGTACCACGCTGGTGGTGGCGGTGGTCACGGTGATGTCGGTCCAGCCGACATCGGAGAAGTTGACGGTGCTGCACTGCGCGGGTTCAGCAGCGTTGGCCAGCAGCGGAAGACTCAGCATGGCGGCCAACAACAACGGCGTGGAACCTTTCATGGGTGGACTCCTGGTGTTTTATCGGCGGCGCCCGTTCAAGGACATCCGCACTTTTTTTGGATGTTGCGGTTGGGGGCGCGTGAGCACTCTCTGACACGCGGCCTTGCAAACGAGCCGTAACCGATCATGTACCAGTGCAAATCTGTCGCCTACAGGGTGCGTCGTATCCAGTACAGGGAGGGTCGCATCCAGTGTTAGTGACGTCGTTTACAGATTTTTTTCGCCCTTGGCTGGCCTCTGATACGCAAAAAACGTCGTAAAACCGGGGCAAAGGGCGGGCGACGTCGGTGGGCATGATTGCGTCGGTGTCAGACGTCGAACGCCCTGGCAAAAGCCGGATGATGCGGGCATCCCGGCGTTGAGCGTAGCAGCTCCGCCACCGGGCGCTCCTGCGCCCGGATGTGCCTGTTCTGGAGGTTCTCGGCAATGGCAATCAGCGTGTTCGACCTGTTCAAAATTGGTATCGGCCCGTCCAGTTCCCACACCGTGGGGCCCATGCGCGCTGCAGCGCTGTTTGTGCAGCGTTTACGTGAACAGGGTGTTTTGGAACAAGTAACGCGCCTGGAAGTTCAGCTTTACGGTTCCCTGTCTGCCACTGGCATCGGCCATGGCAGTGATAACGCCGTGATCATGGGCTTGATGGGCGAGTGGCCAGACGCGATCGACCCGTCGCAGATTGGCCCCCGCATCGAGCTGCTGCGCGAAACCCAGACCCTGCTGCTGGACGGTCGTCTGCCGGTGCCTTTCGTCTGGTCCCGGGACATGCGCCTGATCGACGAAAACCTGCCGTTCCATCCCAATGCCATGACGCTGGTGGCCGAAGGCGACAACGCTGAATTGCACCGTGACACCTACTATTCAGTCGGCGGTGGCTTCGTCGTCGATCAGGCCCAGGCGTCCAGCGGCGTGGTGGATCTGGATGCCACCGAGTTGCCTTACGATTTTTCCAGTGCCGAAGAACTGCTCCAGTTGTGTCGCACCCATAACCTTCGGGTGGCCGAGCTCATGATGGCCAACGAAAAGGTCTGGCGCTCGGAGGAGGAGATCCGCAGCGGCCTGATGAAACTCTGGCGGGCGATGCAGGACTGCGTCGAGCAAGGTCTCAAGCACGAGGGCATTCTGCCCGGCGGTTTGAATGTGCGTCGGCGAGCAGCCAAGTTGCACCGCAGTTTGCAAGAACTGAACAAACCCAATGTCATCGGTTCGACCCTGAGTGCCATGGAATGGGTCAACCTGTTCGCCCTGGCGGTCAACGAGGAAAATGCCGCCGGTGGACGCATGGTGACGGCGCCGACCAATGGCGCGGCGGGAATCATTCCGGCGGTGCTGCATTACTTCATGAAGTTCAGCGAAGCGGTCACCGACGCCAATGTGGTGGATTATTTTCTCGGCGCGGCGGCGGTGGGAATCCTGTGCAAAAAGAACGCCTCTATTTCCGGCGCCGAAGTCGGTTGCCAGGGGGAAGTGGGCTCGGCATGCGCCATGGCTGCCGCGGGCCTGGCGGAGATCCTTGGCGCGACCCCCGAGCAACTGTGCAACGCGGCGGAAATTGGCCTGGAACACAACCTCGGCCTGACCTGCGATCCGGTGGGTGGTCTGGTGCAGGTGCCGTGTATCGAGCGCAACGCGATAGCGGCGGTGAAAGCCATCAACGCTGCGCAGATGGCGCTGCGCGGAGACGGCCAGCACTTCATCTCTCTGGACCGGGTGATCCGTACCATGCGCGACACCGGCGCCGACATGCATGACAAATATAAAGAGACATCGCGCGGTGGCCTGGCGGTCAGTGCGGTGGAGTGCTGATCGCCTCGCCAGAGGCGATCGCATATCGCTCACAAAATGCACACTGATCCACAAACGCGCCACCTTTTAGCGCGTCGCAAACAGACATGACACCGTTTGTCGGACCCACCGCTGTTCGTCCCTCGACCGTTCGTCATTCGCACCTGTGGTGATACCGGTTGCGCAAGTGCCGCAGCCCAGTTCCCACAAGTGCTACCGTTCTGCTCACGGCCGGCTGTGGCGGGGGCCCGCCCCCCCC
>NZ_JABWQV010000118.1 GCF_014268615.1 Pseudomonas tehranensis
GGCGAGGGAGCTTGCTCCCGCCGGGCTGCGAAGCGGCCCTGTCTTTTGGCCTGACGCTCCTTTCAGGCATGTTGATTTCCAGGATTACGACTGCTTCGCAGCCGAGCGGGAGCAAGCTCCCTCGCCACAAAGGCCTTCATAGCGACAACCATGACCACTCCACAGCCCTGCTACCACTGCGCCCTGCCCGTTCCCCCGGGCAGTCGCTTCACCGCCGTTGTCCTGGGTGAAACCCGTGAGCTGTGCTGCCCGGGCTGCCAGGCGGTGGCCGAGGCCATTGTCGCCGGTGGCCTGGAAAGCTATTACCTGCATCGTAGCGAAGCATCGGCCAACCCTGAAACCCTGCCGGTCCAGTTGACCGATGAGCTTGCGCTGTACGACCGCCCGGACGTGCAGCAGTCGTTCGTGCGCCATGAAGGCGAGCTGGCCGAAGCCACGCTGCTGATCGAAGGCATCAGTTGCGCCGCCTGCGGCTGGCTGATCGAAAAACAACTGCGCAGCCTGCCCGCCGTGGCCGAGGCGCGGCTGAACCTGTCCAATCACCGCCTGCACGTGAGCTGGGCCGACGCTCAATTGCCGCTGAGCACCTTGCTGGCCGAACTGCGCCAGATCGGCTACGTCGCCCATCCCTACCAGGCCGACCAGGCCAGCGAACAACTGGCCGCGCAAAATCGCCTGGCCCTGCGCCAACTGGGCGTGGCCGGTTTGCTCTGGTTCCAGGCGATGATGGCGACCATGGCCACCTGGCCGGAATTCAACATTGACCTGAGCCCGGAGATGCACACCATCCTGCGCTGGGTCGCGCTGTTCCTCACCACACCCATCGTGTTCTATAGCTGCGCGCCGTTCTTCAAGGGCGCGATGCGCGACCTGCGCACCCGGCACCTGACCATGGACGTGTCGGTGTCCCTGGCCATTGGCGGCGCTTACGTGGCAGGGATCTGGACGTCCGTCACCGGTGTCGGCGAGCTGTATTTCGATGCCGTGGGCATGTTCGCGCTGTTCCTTCTGGCCGGTCGCTACCTGGAACGCCGCGCCCGGGAGCGCACCGCAGCCGCCACCGCACAACTGGTCAATCTGCTGCCGGCCTCGTGCCTGCGCCTGGAGGACAACGGCCAGAGTGAACGTATCCTGCTCAGCGAGTTGCGCACGGGTGACCGCGTGCTAGTGCATCCCGGCGCGGTTCTGCCGGCCGACGGCAGAATCCTCGAAGGCCAGTCCAGCGTCGACGAATCGCTGCTGACCGGCGAATACCTGCCACAACCTCGTCAAGTGGGCGACACGGTGACCGCTGGCACGCTTAACGTGGAGGGCGCGTTGACGGTCCAGGTCCTGGCACTGGGGCAAGACACCCGGCTGTCGGCCATCGTCCGGTTGCTGGAACGAGCCCAGGCCGAGAAGCCGCGGCTCGCGGAAATCGCCGACCGCGCCGCGCAATGGTTCCTGCTGTTCTCCCTGGTCGCCGCAGCGGCCATCGGTGTGCTGTGGTGGCAACTGGATGCCTCTCGCGCTTTCTGGATCGTGCTGGCGATGCTGGTCGCCACCTGCCCTTGCGCACTGTCCCTGGCCACGCCCACCGCGCTGACCGCCGCCACCGGCACGCTGCACAAGCTTGGCCTGCTGCTGACTCGCGGCCATGTGCTGGAGGGCCTGAACCAGATCGACACAGTGATTTTCGACAAGACCGGCACCCTCACCGAAGGGCGTCTGGCGTTGCGCGCCATTCGAACGCTGACAGCCCTGGACAGTGATCAATGCCTGGGCCTGGCCGCTGCCCTGGAAAACCGCTCCGAACACCCCATCGCCCGTGCCTTTGGCCGCGCGCCACTGGCCGCCGAGCATGTGCAAAGCACCCCGGGGCTGGGGCTGGAAGGGCTGGTGGGTGACCAGCGCCTGCGCATCGGCCAACCCGGTTTTGTCTGCGAACTCAGTGGCGCGGCGGTGCCGGTGATGCCGGATGAGCCCGGACAATGGTTGCTGCTGGGTGATGATATCGGTCCGTTGGCCTGGTTCGTCCTCGACGATCGCTTGCGCGCCGACGCCCCGGCATTGCTGGCCGCCTGCAAAGCGCGGGGCTGGCGCACACTGTTGCTGTCGGGCGACAGTTCGCCCATGGTTGCCAGTGTCGCCGCCGAACTGGGCATCGATGAAGCCCGCGGCGGTTTGCGCCCGGACGATAAACTGGCCGTGTTGCAACAGTTGCACCAGCAGGGGCGCAAGGTGCTGATGCTCGGCGACGGGGTGAATGACGTACCGGTGCTGGCAGCGGCAGACATCAGTGTCGCCATGGGCTCGGCCACCGATCTTGCCAAGACCAGCGCCGATGCGGTGCTGCTGTCCAACCGTCTCGACGCCCTGATCCACGCCTTCAGCCTGGCCCGGCGCACACGGCGGGTGATCATCGAGAACCTGGTGTGGGCAGCACTGTACAATGGCCTCATGTTGCCGTTCGCCGCCCTCGGCTGGATTACGCCGGTGTGGGCCGCGATCGGCATGTCCATCAGTTCGCTGACCGTGGTGTTGAATGCGCTGAGGCTGACTCGCCAGCCCAAGACGCAGGTTTTCGATGCCTCGCCCGATATCCGCCCGCTGCCGGCCTGAGCCGCGCGGGCATGGAGTTCCGACATGCCAGCTCTTTATGTGATGATCCCGGCCGCACTGCTGATCGTGGCCATCGCCGTCTACATCTTCTTCTGGGCCGTGGACAGCGGGCAGTACGACGACCTCGACGGTCCGGCCCACAGCATTCTGTTCGACGATCAGGATCCGAACCACAAGGCGGCGGTGGACGAAGCCAGCGGCGAGCCCCGCAAACCGGACGACAAGGCCCCGCCCCATGCTTGATCTGGCGCCACTGTTGGTCTCGGCGCTCATCCTGGGTTTATTGGGCGGCGGGCATTGCCTGGGGATGTGCGGCGGCCTGATGGGCGCCCTGACCCTGGCAATCCCCAAGGAACAGCGCAGCCGACGCTTTCGGTTGCTGCTGGCCTACAACCTGGGGCGGATTCTGAGCTACGCCAGCGCAGGGTTGCTGATCGGCCTGGCGGGTTGGGCCGTAGCCAATAGCCCGGCGGCGATGGTCATGCGCGTGTTGGCCGGCCTGCTGTTGATCGCCATGGGCCTGTACCTGGCGGGCTGGTGGAGCGGCCTGACCCGCATCGAAGGCGTCGGTCGTGGCCTGTGGCGGCATATCCAGCCCATCGCCAACCGCTTGCTGCCGGTGTCGAGCCTGCCCCGGGCCTTGCTGCTCGGCGCGCTCTGGGGCTGGCTGCCGTGCGGGCTGGTCTACAGCACCCTGCTCTGGTCAGCCAGCCAGGGCGATGCACTGGACAGCGCATTGCTGATGCTCGCCTTCGGTCTTGGCACTTGGCCAGTCTTGCTCGCCACCGGCATGGCCGCCGAACGCATCACCGCCCTGTTGCGCAAACGCAGCGTGCGCATGGCTGGTGGCTTACTGGTGATTGTCTTTGGTGTCTGGACCCTGCCAGGGCCGCATCAGCATTGGCTCATGGGGCATTGACCGAGTCGCCGCCATCGCGAGCAGGCTCGCTCCCACACTGGATCGCGGCTGACCCCAAACCTCATGAACCCCGCAAATCCCTGTGGAAGCGAGCCTGCTCGCGATGAGTCCCCCACCAACCCCAGCCCCATGCCCGTTGACGCAAATCAACACGCCCCCGCGCCCACTTCCCTAGACTCACGCCCATGCCTGCCTATCCGGGGAACGCCCGCATGCTCGACGCCATTCATTGGGACTCAAACCTGATCCGCCGTTACGATCTGGCGGGGCCCCGCTACACCTCGTACCCGACCGCAGCGCAGTTCGGCAGCCAGGTGGGGACCTTCGACCTGCTCCACGCCCTGCGCGAAAGCCGCAAAGCCCTGAGGCCACTGTCGCTGTATGTGCATGTGCCGTTCTGCGCGAACATTTGCTACTACTGCGCCTGCAACAAAGTCATCACCAAGGACCGCAGCCGCGCCCATGCCTATCTGCAACGCCTGGAGCAGGAGATCCAGCTGATCGGCTGCCATTTGGACCCTTCTCAGCGCGTTGAGCAGTTGCACCTGGGCGGCGGCACCCCGACGTTCCTCAACCATGACGAATTGCGCCAGTTGATGGCCACGCTGCGCCAACACTTCAACCTGCTGGAGGACAATGGCGGCGACTACAGTATCGAAATCGATCCCCGGGAAGCCGACTGGTCCACCATGGGCCTACTGCGGGAACTGGGTTTCAACCGGGTCAGCATTGGCCTGCAAGACCTTGACCCGGCCGTGCAGCGCGCCGTCAATCGCCTGCAAAGCCTGGAAGAAACCCGCGCGGTGATCGAAGCCGCACGGACCTTGCAGTTCCGTTCGATCAACATCGACCTGATCTACGGGCTACCCAAACAGACCCCGGAAAACTTCGCCCGCACGGTCCAGGAAGTCATCCATCTGCAGCCGGACCGGCTTTCGGTGTTCAACTACGCCCACTTGCCGGAACGCTTCATGCCCCAGCGCCGTATCAACAGCCAGGACCTGCCCAATCCGGCGCAGAAGCTGGCGATGCTGCAAGGCACCATCGAACAACTGACCGCGGCGGGTTATCGCTATATCGGCATGGACCACTTCGCCCTGCCCGACGACGAACTGGCGATTGCCCAGGAAGACACCACCCTGCAACGCAACTTTCAGGGCTATACCACCCATGGACACTGCGACCTGATCGGCCTTGGCGTGTCAGCCATCAGCCAGATCGGCGATTTGTACTGCCAGAACAGCAGCGACCTGAACCATTACCAGAACACCCTGGCCGACGGCCAACTGGCGACCAGTCGCGGGCTGCTGTGCAATGCCGACGATCGGCTGCGGCGCGCGGTGATCCAGCAACTGATCTGCCATTTCAATCTGCTATTCAGCGATATCGAACAAACGTTCAACATCGATTTTCGCGGTTACTTCGCACCGTTGTGGCCGCAATTGCAGGGGATGGCCGAGGACGGCCTGATCGAATTAGACAGCACCCACATCAAGGTACTGCCCGCCGGGCGCCTGCTGGTGCGCTCGGTATGCATGGTCTTTGATGCCTATCTGGAAGGACATAATCGACAGCGCTTCTCCCGCGTCATCTGAGCGCGACAATTTGACGACGAAACGCCACTGGTCGGAGCACCTGCGCTGGGTTACCCTTACGGCTTATGTGTGTTTCCCACAAGGATTTAAGTAATGTCCGAGCCAGTCAAATTGCGCGCTCACAACCAGGCCCATTGCAAGGATTGCAGCCTGGCTCCCCTCTGCCTGCCACTTTCATTGAACCTGGAGGATATGGACGCGCTGGACGACATCGTTAAACGGGGCCGACCGTTGAAAAAAGGTGAATTCCTGTTTCGCCAGGGCGACACCTTCGATTCCGTCTATGCCGTGCGCTCGGGCGCCTTGAAAACCTTCAATCTGAGCGATGGCGGCGAAGAGCAGCTCACCGGCTTCCACCTGCCCAGCGAGCTGGTGGGTCTGTCGGGCATGGACACCGAGAGCCATCCGGTCTCGGCCCAGGCGCTGGAAACCACTTCGGTGTGCGAGATCCCCTTTGATCGCCTGGACGAGCTGGCCTTGCAACTGCCGCAACTGCGCCGTCAGTTGATGCGGGTCATGAGTCGGGAGATTCGCGACGATCAACAAATGATGCTGCTGCTCTCGAAGAAGACCGCCGACGAGCGCATTGCCACGTTCCTGGTCAACCTCTCGGCACGTTTCCGCGCCCGCGGGTTTTCGGCCAACCAGTTCCGCCTGAGCATGTCGCGTAACGAAATCGGCAACTACCTGGGTCTGGCGGTGGAAACCGTGTCCCGGGTATTCACCCGTTTCCAGCAGAACGAGCTGATCGCCGCCGAAGGCAAGGAGATCCATATTCTCGACCCGATCCAGCTCTGCGCCCTGGCGGGTGGCTCGATCGAAGGCTGATGAGCAGGCGCGGCCCAGGGTTCGCCTTGCCGCGCTATACTCCGGCGTTTGCAGCCTGCCAGGACACCTAGACGATGGTCTTCGACTCCTTCGACATCAAATCCCTGATCCGCCCCGTGATCGATTTCCCCAAGCCGGGCGTGATCTTTCGCGACATTACCCCACTGTTCCAGTCCCCCACCGCGCTGCGGCTGGTGATGGACAGCTTCGCCCACCGTTATGTCGAGGCCGAGTTCACTCATATCGGTGCGATGGATGCACGAGGCTTCTTGATCGGCTCAATCCTGGCTTATCAGTTGAACAAGCCCCTGGTGCTGTTCCGCAAGCAAGGCAAGCTGCCGGCGGATGTGCTGGCCGAGGGTTACCAGACCGAATACGGCGAGGCCTTCCTGGAAGTCCACGCCGACAGCCTGTGCGAGGGTGATTCGGTGGTGATGTTCGATGACCTGATCGCCACCGGCGGCACGCTGATCGCCGCCGCCAACCTGATCCGCCGCATGGGCGCCAAGGTCCACGAGGCAGCGGCGATCATCGACCTGCCGGAGTTGCTTGGCTCGCAGCGTCTGGAAGATATGGGGATACCGACGTTCTGCCTGACGCAGTTTTCGCTGAGCGAAAGATAACCGGCAAACGACGAACCTGTGGGAGCGGGCTTGCTCGCGAAAGCGGTGGATCAGCTGACACTTATGTTGACTGACACACTGCCTTCGCGAGCAAGCCCGCTCCCACTGGCTTTTGGGTGGCTGTTACAACGCGATCGGTTTGCGCCCGGCAAACGAATGCGCCAGCGTCCCGCCGTCCACCAGTTCCAGCTCGCCACCCAGCGGCACACCATGGGCGATGCGTGAAGCGATCAGGCCCTTGTTGTTCAGCAGTTGGGCAATGTAGTGGGCGGTGGCTTCGCCTTCGACCGTCGGGTTGGTGGCGAGGATGACTTCGGTGAAAGTCCCGGCCTCTTCGATCCGCGCCATCAGTTGCGGAATGCCGATGGCTTCCGGCCCTAGGCCGTCGAGCGGAGACAAATGCCCCTTGAGCACGAAATAACGGCCGCGAAAACCGGTCTGCTCCACGGCGTACACATCCATGGGACCTTCCACGACGCACAGCAGGCTGTCGTCCCGACGCGGGTCGACGCATTGCGGGCAGAGGTCGTCTTCCGTGAGGGTGCGGCATAAGCGGCAATGCCCTACCCCTTCCATGGCCTGGCTCAGGGCCAGAGCCAGACGCGAACCGCCGCTGCGATCACGCTCAAGCAATTGCAACGCCATGCGCTGAGCAGTTTTCTGACCCACACCCGGCAAAGTTCGCAGGGCGTCGATCAGTTGGCGAATCAAAGGGCTGAAGCTCATGGAGGAAATGTCCGACATAACAACGAGACGCGGTTTATACCCGCGCCTCCGATTAGCGTCAAATACTCAATCCTGCGCCACCCGCACCACCAGCTTGCCGAAGTTGCGCCCTTCCAGCAGGCCGATAAAGGCCTGTGGTGCATTCTCAAGGCCATCGACCACGTCTTCGCGGAACTTGACCTTGCCGTCACGCACCCAAGGCGCCATGGCGCTGATGAACTCCGGCTGACGGCCACTGAAGTCGTCGAACACGATAAACCCCTGGATCCGCACACGCTTGGTCAGCAAGGTGCGCTGCAATTGCGGCAACCGATCCGGGCCGCTGGGGGCTTCATGCTCGTTGTAGGACGCGATCAGGCCACAGAGGGGAATACGCGCCTTGGCGTTGAGCAGCGGTACCACGGCGTCGAACACCTTGCCACCGACGTTTTCGTAATAGATGTCGATGCCCTGGTCGCAAGCCCGGGCCAGTGCGTCGGCAAAGTCATCGCGCTTATGATCGACACAGGCGTCGAACCCCAACTCGTCGACCACGTACTTGCATTTCTCGGGGCCACCGGCCACACCGACCACCCGCAGGCCCTTGATTTTCGCCACCTGGCCGACCACCGAGCCGACTGCACCCGAGGCCGCTGCGACCACCAGGGTTTCCCCGGCCTTGGGCTGACCGATCTCCATCAAGCCCATGTACGCGGTCATGCCCGGCATGCCCAGCACACCCAGCGCCATCGACGGGCTGGGCAGCCCGGATGGGATCGGAATGACATTGCGGCCATCGCTGACCGTGTGGCTCTGCCACCCCGTCGCGCCCACCACCAGATCCCCCTCCTGAAACTTCGGATGCATCGAACGCTCGACCCGGCTGACAGCGCCACCGGTCATCACCTCATCGATTTCCACCGGCGCGGCGTAGGAAGGTGCATCACTCATGCGCCCACGCATGTAAGGGTCCAATGAGAGAAACAGCGTCTTGAGCAGGATCTGCCCCTCCTCCAGCTCCGGCAACGTCACCTGCTCCAGACGGAAGTTGTCCGGGGTGGGGGCACCTGTGGGGCGAGAGGCGAGGACGATGCGCTGGTGGGTGGTCGATGCTTGTGACATGGAAGCGTCTCCTTGATCGTTGAGTGGGACCTATAGGAAGCAGACCATTGCCGGCGGGGCGGCGTTCGATGTTTGTTCAGTGGGTACTGGTGGGAGCAAGGCTTGCCCGCGATGCAGACGCCTCGGTTTGTCGCAGCGGCGCGTCATCGTCCATCGCGGGCAAGCCTTGCTCCCACAGGTAAAGTTTCTAGCGCACTCGCCTTGTGACACAAACAAAAATGCCAGGCGCGATGCCTGGCATTGTGTGTAGCCCATCCCGACCGGGATGGCGAGTCAGAACGGCAGTTTCATGCCCGGCGGCAATTGCATGCCAGCGGTCATGCCGGACATTTTGTCCTGGCTGTTGGCTTCGATCTTGCGCACTGCGTCATTGACGGCGGCGGCGAACAGGGCTTCGAGCATTTCCTTGTCGTCTTCGCTCAGGCCTTCGACCACGCTCGGGTCGATGCTGACACGCTTGATGTCGTGGCGACCGGTCATGACCACGGTCACCATGTCGCCGCCGGACTTGCCGGTGACTTCGGCGTTGGCCAGTTCTTCCTGCATCTTGGCCATTTTTTCCTGCATCTGCTGCGCCTGCTTCATCAGGCCGGCCATGCCACCTTTCATCATGGGAATCACCTCGAAAGTACTTGGATAAACACCGCGCCCGGCCCGTTCGGCCTGGCGCTTTCAGTTATGAGCCCTGGGTCACCGGGGCCTCGACAGGTTCGATAGTATCGTGACGGACCACGGCGCCGAACTGTTGCATCATTTGCTGGATGAACGGATCACCGTGGATCGACTCCTCGGCTTCGCGCTGACGGTCGGCACGGCGGCGGGACGCAGCCTGGGCCGGCGTCTCCTGCTCAGGCTTGATCAGCTCGATGCTCAGCGTCAGGGTGCGCTGGTGATACTGGTTCAGCGCATCGTTGAGGCGGCGCTGCTGCGTGGCGTTGAACAGCGCGCTGTGGGCCGGGTCCAGGTGTAGCAGCCAGTGGTCGCCCTCTACAGAGATCAGCGTGCAGTTGGCGGCAATGCTGCCGGTCATGCCGGTAATCGGCAGTTTCGGGAACAGCTCCAGCCATTGCAGGGCCAGCCCGGTGGCCGGCATCGCCGCCGGTTCAGGCTCGGGCTCCGGGGCCGGCTCCGCGGTATGTTCGCTGGCCAACTCGTCCAGATAGCTGTAAGCCGAATCCATGTCCGGCTCGATGTAATCCTCGTCCAGTGGCGGCTCATCATCCAGGTCCATGCCCGGCGTGGCGACATCAACGTCCGCCACCGTGGGCTCAGGCACCGGTGCGGCCACCCACTCGGGTGCGTCGGGTACCACGCTGTCGGGCGTGGGCATGGGCATCGGCGGCAGCTCGGGTTGCTCAGCGACGGTTTCCAGCACCGGCTCCACGGCGGGCTGCTGGACGACCTGGGCCTCGACCGGATCGTTCCAGGGCAGGTCGACCACTGCTTCAGCGACTGGCTGCGGCAAGGCCTCGACGACCGGCTCAGGCTCGGGTTCAGGCGCCGCGACGACAAGCACCGGGGCCGGTTGCGCCACCGCTGCCGGGGCAGAGGCCACTGCCGGCGCAACGACGGGCGCGGCAGCCACTGGCTTGGCGGAATCAGCTGTGGCCTGGCTGATCCCCACTGGCTTTAGCGGTTGCCTCGGGGCATTTTCCGTGTCGGCCGGCCGGAACGCGAGCATTCGCAGCAGCACCATTTCGAAACCACCGCGCGGATCCGGTGCCAGCGGCAGGTCACGACGCCCGATCAGCCCCATCTGGTAATAGAACTGCACGTCTTCGGCCGGCAGTGCCTGAGCCAAGGCCAGCACCCGATCGCGGTCGCCATGACCGTTATCGACCCCCTCGGGCAAGGCCTGGGCAATGGCGACACGGTGCAATACGTTGAGAATTTCCGAGAGCACGCCATTCCAGTCCGGCCCCTGCTCGGCCAGGTGACGCACTGCTTCGAGCAACGCCTTGGCGTCACCGTCGATCAACGCATGCAACACGTCGTAGACCTGGCCGTGGTCGAGGGTGCCAAGCATGGCCCGCACATCGGCGGCCATGACCTTGCCTTCACCAAAGGCAATGGCCTGGTCGGTCAGGCTCATGGCGTCACGCATCGAACCATCGGCGGCGCGGCCCAACAGCCACAGCGCATCGTCTTCGAACGGTACGTTCTCGACAGCCAACACGTGGGTCAGATGCTCGACCACCCGCTCGGGGGTCATGTTCTTGAGGGAGAACTGCAGGCAGCGGGACAAAATGGTTGCAGGAAGCTTCTGCGGGTCGGTGGTCGCCAGGATGAACTTGACGTAGGGCGGCGGCTCCTCGAGGGTCTTGAGCAGCGCATTGAAGGAGTGGCTGGACAGCATGTGCACTTCGTCGATCAGGTAGACCTTGAAGCGCCCACGGCTTGGTGCGTACTGCACGTTGTCGAGCAGCTCACGGGTGTCTTCGACCTTGGTGCGGCTGGCGGCGTCGATCTCGATCAGGTCGACGAAACGGCCTTCGTCGATTTCCCGGCATACCGAACACTCGCCACACGGCGTCGAGGTAATACCGGTTTCACAGTTCAGGCACTTGGCGATGATCCGCGCGATGGTGGTCTTGCCGACGCCGCGCGTGCCGGTGAACAGGTAGGCGTGATGCAGCCGCTGGCTGTCCAAGGCATTGATCAGGGCCTTGAGCACATGGGTCTGGCCGACCATTTCGCGGAACGAGCGCGGACGCCATTTACGTGCAAGAACCTGATAACTCATCGAAAACCATCGCCACTGGAAAGCAGAAGCGGCTAATGCTAGCGGAGCAGGGGCGAAATTGCATCCGGTGTGCTCGTCTAATCTGTCTAAGCTTGGGTCAGAGCCCGATTGTCGGCAGGATTTTGCACCATCAGGAGAGTTTATGCGTTCGGCCATGGGGGCTTTGCTGCTAATAGGTTCAGGGTGTTTTGCAGGCGAAATTCCGTTGCGTTTCGCCATTACCGACAGTTGGGCCATGCCCATGGTGCAGACTGAAGATGGTCGCCCGATCCAGGGCATCATCCCCGACGTAATGACCCGCCTGGCGACTCAGGTGGGGATGCCGGCGCAGTTTCATGTGCTGGCCCGCGCTCGACTGGACAATGCCATGAAACACGGCGAAGTCGACGTACGGTGTTATGTCACCCCCGAATGGGTAAAGGATACGGGTGGCAATTACCTGTGGAGCGTCCCGCTGTTTTTCCAGCGCGACGTGCTGGTGGGCACGGCCAGCGCCCCCAAGGTGGTGACGCCCGCCACCCTGCCCCACCAACCGGTCGGGACGGTGCTCAGTTATACCTACCCGACCTTGCAGCCGTTATTCGACGGCGGGCATCTGCGACGTGACGATGCACGCAGCCAGGAACAAGTCCTTGCCAAGCTTCTGGCCGGGCGCTATCGCTACGCGGTGAGCAATCAATGGGCGCTGGACTGGTTCAATCAACAGCATCCCCCGGACCGGCAACTGCGTGCCGTGGCGGTTCTCCAGGAGCGCGTGCTGGGCTGTTATGTGCGCGATGATCCAAACATTCCAGCACAACGCATTCTGCGCACCTTACTGAAGATGAAAACGTCGGGGGAAATCGACGCGATCATCCAGCGCTACACCGGACATAAAGAGTCGTCGGGGGCCGGATCCGATTCGCCCTGAACGTCCGACTGATGCTGCCATTGCGGCGGCGAAACAAATCCCCTCACCCAGCCAGGCACCTGGTCGGGTGGCATGGGTCGGGCGATGAAATAGCCTTGGGCCACTTCGCAGCCCAGGCGCAGCAGCAATTGACCATGCTCCACGCTGTCCAGTCCCTCCGCCACCACCTGGCGACCAAACGCCCTGGCCAAACCGATGACCGCTTCGGTCAGCGCCAGATCATCACGGTCATTGAGTATGTCGCGGACAAAGGTCTTGTCGATCTTGATGGTCTGCGTGCGCAGGTGTTTGAGGTCATTGAGCGAACAGTATCCCGTGCCGAACCCCCCCAGGGAAAACCCCACGCCCAAGGCCTGGCACGCCTGGAGACAGGCGCTGACGTGGGCAAGGTTTTCCACCGCCAAGGATTCAACGATCTGCAGATCCAGCATACGCGGCGACACCGCCGGGTGCCGTTGCAACACCTGCCGTAACCGCTCGACGAAATCCGCCCGCTGGAAATGCCGCGCCGAGATATTGATGCTCACCGGCCAGACTTGCCCTGCATGCTGCCATTGCTGCAACTGAATCAGCACCTGCTCCATGACCCACTCACCGATCTCGACGATCAGGTCGGTTTCCTCCACCAGCGGCAGGAACTCCCGGGGCGGCACCAGGCCCCGTTGGGGGTGTTTCCAGCGCAGCAGCGCTTCGAGCCCCACCACCGTGCCATGGCGCATGTTGACCTTGGGCTGGAAATGCAGGCGCAACTCGTTGCCGGCCATGGCCTGCCGCACCCGCTCGACGGTCTGGTAAGTGGCCCGCACTTCCTGGTCCCGGGACACGTCGAACAAATGAAAGCGATTGCGGCCGCTCTGCTTGGCCACGTACATCGCCTGGTCAGCGTGGCGCAACAAGGTATCGGCGTCTTCGTTGTCACCGGGAAACAGGGTGACGCCAATGCTGGCGAAAACCTTGATGACCTTGCCATCAATGGCATACGGCATGGAGACGGCAATCAGCACCCGGTTCAACGCGGCATGCAATTCCTCCAGCCCGCATACATGGCGCAGTACCAGCACAAACTCATCGCCAGCCAACCGCGCCACCACATCCTCCCCGCGCACGATGCTGCGCAGACGCCGGGCGACCTCCACCAGCAACTGATCACCACTGGCGTGGCCGTGACCGTCGTTCACGGCCTTGAAGCCATCCAGGTCGAGCATACACACCGCCAGAGGCAAGCTCTGCGCCCTGGAAAATGCCAGGGCCTGATCCAGCAGGTCGGACAGGTAGGTGCGGTTGGGCAACCCGGTCAACACATCGTGACCGACCCGCCATTGCAGCGAATGCAACAACTGACGCTTCTCGCTGACATCAAAACGAATCGCCAGATAGCGTTCGATCCGACCGGTCGCATCGTCGATCACCGGCACCAGGGTGGTATCGACCCAATGCAGCGTACCGTCCTTGGCCCGGTTGCAAATCTCACCCTTCCAGACCTGCCCCAGGGCGATGGTGCGCCACATGGCGCTGAAGAACTCGTCCGGGTGCTGACCGGAGTTGATCAGGCGATGATTAGCCCCCAACAGCTCATCGCGCGGGTAGCCAAAAAGCTTACAGAACTGGTCGTTGACGTAGGTAATGCGCCCGCTCAGATCGGTTTCAGAAAAAATCGCGGCAGCGTCAACGGCTCTGCGGTACTTCTTATCCATCGAAGCAGTCATCCATGAGTCAGGCTCATTTGTCGCGCGCGGTTGCAACGCCCCAGGACAGGCGAAAAATCAACTAGGCTCAAACACCTTGAGATACGCTGGAGCGCGGGCCGTGGCGGTGCTATCTGAAGGCGCCAAGCATCGCCCTGTGTACAACAAGAAAACGCAAGGCTCGCCTTTTTCGCACATCCAGGCTTCTGAAGCAGGTCACCAAATGCCCGTGCCAAAGGCCGATTCTACGAAACACATCACATTTTGCAAAGCAAGGTGATGGATCGTGCGGTTGCCTAATGCGAAAATCTATCGTTAAGTTCTTGATTCTAAATGGGAATTAAGCGATGCAAATTTCAAGTTTGGGTCCAGCCATCAGACGCTATCGCAAAGTAGCGGGGCTTACTCAGGCTGAACTTGGCGAAAAAACCGGTTTTGACCCCAAAACCATCAGCCGCTTCGAAACCGGCACCTACACCCCGAGCATCGAAGCCTTGGTCTTGCTTGCCGACAAACTGGATGTCCAGCTCAAAGCATTTTTTGCCGACATGGACGACGAGGACGAACAGCGAGCGTACCTGTTTGGCGTCATACACAGAGCCACCGCGAAGGATCTGGGGAAGCTGATTGCGGCGGTAGACCAGGCACTGTCGAAGCCTTGATGCGGTGATGCAAAGAAGCCCGGCCTGTCGATGAGCGACAGGCC
>NZ_JABWQV010000119.1 GCF_014268615.1 Pseudomonas tehranensis
TGGGAGCGAGCCTGCTCGCGATGACGGCAGACGCCTCACCACCATCCTGTGAATTGCCAATCTCAAAACATCTACGCAATTTCCAAGATCAACACCTCTAATATGCGCGATTAAATCTCGCAAATCGGTCTAAAAACAGAACTTATCTCAATTTTTCCCGACTGCTTGCGATCCGTCCTCCGCGCGGTTAGGGTTGAGGGCATGAAAACCTCTCACACCCTCATTCAGCTTCGCCAGCACCGCAGCCTGTGCCTCGTCAGCGCACGACTGCCAGGCTGAATCGCGGCACCTCGTTCCGGCTGTAAGCCACCCCCGTTCGAACCACCGGCAGGCCGCCTTTTTCCGGCCACGACAATAAAAGGATTCCCAGATGAGCATGCTCAAAGACCCGTCTTCCAAGTACCGCGCCTTCCCGACCATCAACCTGCCGGATCGCACTTGGCCGTCGAAGACCATCACCGCCGCGCCGATCTGGTGCAGCTCCGACCTGCGTGACGGCAATCAGTCGCTGATCGAGCCGATGGACGCCGCCAAGAAGCTGCGTTTCTGGAAAACCCTGGTGGCGGTGGGCGTGAAGGAAATCGAAGCGTCGTTCCCGGCGGCTTCGCAGACCGACTTCGACTTCGTACGCACCCTCATCGAAGAAGGCCACATCCCGGACGACACCACCATCCAGGTGCTGACCCAGGCACGTGAAGACCTGATCGCCCGCACGTTCGAATCTCTGCGCGGCGCGAAAAAAGCCATCGTCCACCTGTACAACGCCACCAGCCCGTCGTTCCGCCGCATCGTGTTCAACCAGGACAAGGAAGGCGTGAAGGAAATCGCGGTGAACGCGGCCAAGCTGTTCGTCAAATACGCCGCGCAACAGCCAGAAACCCAGTGGCAGTTCGAATACTCGCCAGAAACCTTCAGCGCCACCGAGCTGGAGTTCGCCAAGGAAGTCTGCGACGCGGTGATCGAGGTCTGGAACCCGACGCCTGAGCGCAAGGTCATCCTCAACCTGCCGGCCACCGTGGAAGTCGCCACTCCGAACGTCTACGCCGACCAGATCGAATGGTTCGGTCGCAACATCACCCGTCGCAACAGCGTGCTCATCAGCCTGCACACCCATAACGACCGTGGCACCGGCGTAGCCGCCACTGAACTGGGCCTGATGGCCGGCGCCGACCGTGTCGAAGGCTGCCTGTTCGGCAACGGCGAGCGCACCGGTAACGTCGACCTGGTGACCGTAGCGCTGAACCTCTACACCCAGGGCATCAACCCTGAGCTGGATTTCTCCGACATCGACGGCGTGCGCAAAGTGGTCGAAGAGTGCAACCAGATCCCGGTGCACCCGCGTCACCCCTACGTGGGCGACCTGGTTCACACGGCATTCTCCGGCTCGCACCAGGACGCAATCCGCAAGGGTTTCGCCCAGCAGAAACCGGACACCCTGTGGGAAGTGCCGTACCTGCCGATCGACCCGGCCGACATCGGCCGCAGCTACGAGGCGGTGATCCGGGTCAACAGCCAGTCGGGCAAAGGCGGGATCGCCTACCTGCTGGAGCAGGAATACGGCATCAGCCTGCCACGTCGCATGCAGATCGAGTTCAGCCAGGTGGTGCAGCGCGAAACCGATCGCCTGGGCCTGGAAATGACCGCCCAGCAGATCCATGCCCTGCTCCACAGCGAATACCTGCAAGCCAACACCCCGTACGCGCTGGTCAGCCATCGTCTGCAGGAAGAAAACGGCAACAGCGCCGTGGAAGTCGAAGTGGCCAGCAAGGGCCAGGGCGAGACCAACCTGCACTGGCGCGGAAAGGGCAACGGCGCGCTGGAAGCGTTGGTGGCCGGCCTGCCGATCCCGGTGGAGATCATGGACTACAACGAACACGCCATCGGCGCCGGCACCAACGCCAAGGCTGCGGCATACATCGAGCTGCGGGTCAACGGTGAGCGCGCGGTCCACGGCGTGGGCATCGATGAGAACATCACCACCGCCAGCTTCAAGGCCCTGTTCAGCGCGCTGAACCGCTCCCTGAGCCAGCCGGAAGCCAAAGCGGCCTGATGGTTTAGCTGAAATGCAAAAGGCCCCGGGGTGTGAACCCTGGGGCCTTTTTGTTTGGCTGATGTTTTGTGCTGGCTGTTCCGGCCTCATCGCGAGCAGGCTCGCTCCCACATTGGAATCGCAGCGCCGCACCCTGTGGGAGCGGGCTTGCTCGCGAAGGCGCCCTACCAGATGGCCGAGATGTCAGGCATGGGTATCAATCGAAACAGTCATCGCCTGCAGTAAAGCGGCCTGCAAGGTCTGCAATGTAGCCTGGGTGGCCATGATCTGGGTCTGGATCGCCATGGTCTCTTGGGCTTTCTGCTCCTGGTTGGCCTGGCTTTTCTGCACGCGAGCCAACTGGGCTTGCTGCTCGGCCAGCAGCTTTTCAGTCTGCTCTATCTGTTTTTTTAGCTGTTCGATGACATCGCCACTGCCGCTGGCCGGAGCGCCAGCGATGTTCGCGCCACTGGTGTCAACTTTCAACTGGCGGTCTTTGTCTGCGCCGGCGTCAGTCGATACTGCCGAGCTGACCGCTGCTTCATCTTCCGCACCCTTGATAGAAACCTTGGGTGCAGAGAGTGGGTATGGATTTACCGTGATTGCGCTGATGCTGGTCATAGGGGGACTTCTCCTTGGCTGCCCCGGTTATCGGCCACCATCAGCGCGTCTGAAGGGCTGAATCGTTTCAATCAGATGAATTCGAACGTGTCGGCATCCAGGTTCGCCGGAAAGCGTGTGCGATATGCCGCCAGGTCCGCCGCATTCAAACACACGGTGAACACCCCGTCGGCCTCACCGGCGCTGAGCAGGGTTTCGCCCTGGAAGTCCAACACCTGACTGTCACCGGTATAGGCAAAGCCCTTGCCGTCGTGGCCGATGCGGTTTACCGCTGCCACGTAACACAGGTTCTCGATTGCCCGGGCCGGCAACAGACGATTCCAATGCTGGCGCCGCGCGCCGGGCCAGTTGGCGGTGTACAGCAACAGATCAGTGTCCTCGGCGTCGCGGCTCCACACGGGGAAGCGCAGGTCATAGCAAATCAGCGGACGGATGCGCCAGCCGTTGAGTTCGAACAGCACCTGGCGCTCGCCCGGCGTGTAGTGATTGTGCTCACCGGCCATGCGGAACAGATGACGCTTATCGTAATGCAGCACTTCGCCGTCCGGTCGCGCCCAGAGCAGACGATTGCGATGGCTGCCGTCGGCGGCCTGGATAATCACACTGCCGGTGATCACCGCTTCGAGCTTCGCCGCCTGAGCCTGGAGCCACTTGTGTGAAGGACCGTTTTCCGGCTCAGCCAAGGTCTCGGACTCCATGGAGAAACCTGTGGTGAACATCTCCGGCAGGATAATCAGGTCCGCCCCGCGCGCCTGCGCAAGCAAGCCCTCGAAATGTTCCAGGTTGGCCTGGCGGTCGTGCCAGGCCAGGGTGGTCTGGATCAGCGCCACATTGAGGTTGGGCAAGGCACTCAGATCACGCATAGTTTTTCCGCCGCTTCGCGCAGCGTCTCCTCGCGTTTGGCAAAGCACAGGCGCACCAGGCGCTGGCCTTCGGGTGGGTTCTGGTAGAACACCGAGACGGGGATCGTCGCCACGCCGTGCTCACGGGTCATCCAGACTGCCATGTCGACGTCATTGAGGTCCGGGCGGATTTGCGAGTAATCCACCAACTGGAAATAGGTGCCGGGAACCCGCCTGAAACTAAAGCGCGAAGGGGTCAGCAAGTCACAGAACAGGTCACGCTTGGCCTGGTAGAAGTCCGGCAGCTCTTCGACGTGTTCCGGGTGATCGGCCATGTAGTCGGCCAGGGCGTACTGCAACGGCGTCACGCCGCAGAAGCTGACGTACTGATGCACCTTGCGCAGTTCCGCCGTCAGGGCCGGTGGCGCCACCACGTAGCCGGTTTTCCAGCCGGTGACGTGGTAGGTCTTGCCGAACGAACTGACCACAAAGGCCCGCCGGTACAGCTCTTCATGGGCCAGGACACTGGCGTGGGCGACGCCGTCGAACACCAGGTGTTCGTAGACTTCATCACTGATCAGGTAAATGTCGCGGTCGCGAATCAAGGCCGCCAACTGGTCGAGCTCGACGCGGCTGATCAGGGCGCCACTGGGGTTGTGCGGCGTGTTGAGAATGATCATGCGCGTACGCGGGCTCAAGGCTTCACCGAGCTTCTGGAAATCGATGGCGAAATCATCCAGGCCCAATTGCACATGCACGCAACGGCCACCGGCCAACTCGACGGCAGGTTCATAGCTGTCGTAGCAAGGGTCGAACACAATCACTTCGTCGCCGCTGTGAACCACGGCCGCGATGGCGCAGAAAATCGCCTGGGTCGCACCGGGGGTCACGGTCACTTCCTGATCGGCATCGACGCTGACGCCATAGCTGCGGGCAATCTTCGCCGCAATCTGCTGGCGCAGCGCCGGCAAACCGGTCATGGGCGAGTACTGGTTATGACCTTGGGCCACATGCCGGCCGACTGCATCGCGCAGGGCCTGCGGACCATCGAAATCGGGAAACCCCTGAGACAGATTGAGCGCGCCGGTCTGCGCGGCGAGTTGGGACATCTGGGTGAAGATAGTGATGCCGACATTCGGCAACTTGCTGGTGATCATTGGGGTTCCCTGCGTCTACACCCGGCTCTGGTGCGGCGCGGGAGAGCTCGAGGATAGCCCAATCGCCGGGCATGAAAAAGGGTGCCCATGGGCACCCTCTTATGCTGATCACTCATACCCTCTGGCAACAAGGCCTGTGGGAGCAAGGCTTGCTCGCGATGAACGATAACGCGGTTTAATCTGTACACCGCGGCGCGGCCATCGCGGGCAAGCCTTGCTCCCACAGGTCAACATCCCAACATCCAGATCCAGACTAGATCAACGCTTATCGCGGCGCTTCTTGTCGGCTTTCTTGTGGTGCGACATCAAACGGCGCTTCTTGTTGACCTGACGGTCGGTGAGCGTGTTCTTGTTGCCTTCGTACGGGTTCTCGCCGCCCTTGAACTCGATGCGGATCGGCGTACCGACCAGCTTGAGGACGCGGCGATAAGTGTTTTCCAGATAACGGACGTACGACTTGGGCACTTTCTCGATCTGGTTACCGTGAATCACGATAATCGGCGGGTTGGCGCCACCCAGGTGAGCGTAACGCAGCTTGATCCGGCGGTTGTTGACCATCGGTGGCGCGTGCTCGCCGACGGCGTCTTCCAGGATCTGGGTCAGGCGGTTGGTCGGCCAGCGGGTGACCGCCGATTTGAACGAGTTCTGCACCGACGCGTAAAGGTTACCCACGCCCGTACCGTGCAAGGCCGAGATAAAGTGGATGTCGGCAAAGTCAACGAAGAACAGCCGACGCTGCAGTTCGACCTTGACGAAATCCCGTTCGCTAGGCGTCATGCCGTCCCACTTGTTGATCGCGATGACCAACGCACGGCCGGCTTCCAGGGCGAAGCCCAGCAGGTTCAGGTCGTGATCGACCACGCCTTCGCGGGCGTCCATCACGAAGATCACCACGTTGGCGTCTTTGATCGCCTGCAGGGTTTTGACCACGGAGAATTTTTCGACTTCTTCGTGGATCTTGCCGCGCTTGCGCACACCGGCCGTGTCGATCAGCGTGTACTTCTCTTCGTTACGCTCGAACGGGATGTAGATGCTGTCGCGGGTGGTGCCGGGCTGGTCGTACACGATGACCCGGTCTTCGCCGAGCATGCGGTTGACCAGCGTCGACTTGCCGACGTTCGGACGGCCGATGATGGCGATCTTGATCCCGTCTTTTTCGCTAGGCCCAGGAATGCGCTTGGCTTCCTCGCCTTCGGCAACGATTTCTTCTTCGCCGTCTTCCGGTTCGTCTTCGTCGTCTTTCGGGAAGTCAGCCAGGGCGATTTCCAGCATCTGGGTGATGCCCCTACCATGCGCACCAGCAATCGGAATCGCCTGGCCCATGCCCAGCGGAGCGAACTCGGCGCGAGCCATGTCCGGATCGATGTTGTCGACCTTGTTGGCCACCACGTAGGAACGCTTGTTACGTTTGCGCAAATGCTCGGCGATCATCTGGTCGGCGGCGGTAAAACCGGCCTTGGCGTCTACCAGGAACAGCACCACATCCGCTTCTTCAATGGCGAGCAGCGACTGCTCGGCCATTTTTTCGTCCATGCCGTGTTCATCACCGGAGATGCCGCCGGTGTCGACCAGAATATAGGTACGCCCTTGCCACTTGGCCTCACCGTATTGGCGATCACGGGTCAGACCGGACAAGTCGCCGACAATGGCGTCGCGAGTCCTGGTCAGGCGATTGAACAAGGTGGACTTGCCGACGTTCGGTCGGCCCACCAGGGCGATTACGGGAACCATGCGGCTCTCCACTTCGTTATTTCAGAAAATACAAAAGCCGCTGCGAGGCAGCGGCTGGTGCTCGGAGGCAGTCCTGTGGGAGCGGGCTTGCTCGCGAAAGCGGTGTGTCAGTTAACAGATTTTCTTCTGATACACCGTATTCGCGAGCAAGCCCGCTCCCACAAAGGACGGGCCGCTTGAGATCTAGCCCCAAGCATAGTCTTACTTGATGGTCAGGGCTTCCAGTTTGCCGCTGTTGCCATACACATAAATCATATTGCCCACCACCAGCGGACGGGCCCGCAGGCCGTCGCTGTCGATGCGCTCGCGGCCGACAAAGCGACCGTCCACCTGGCTGAGCAGGTGCAGGTAACCTTCCAGGTCACCGACTGCAACGTAGCTGGAGAACACTTCCGGGGCCGACAGTTGACGACGGGCCAGGGAATCGTTGCTCCACAATGCGGTGGTGGAACGCTCGTCGACGCCTTCAACCGTGCCCGAGGACAGGCTCACGTAGACGCTGCCAAAACCTTGGGCGACACCGGCGTAGCTGGACGCATCGCGCTGCCACAGTGGGCGACCGCTTTCCAGGTCCAGCGCCGCAACGCGGCCCTGGTAACTGGCGACATACAGCGTCTCGCCAGACAACAGCAGGCCGCCGTCGATATCGACCACACGCTCCAGTTCCGAACGGCCCTGCGGGATGGCCACGCGCTGTTCCCAGACCGGCACGCCGTTGGAAACATCCAGGGCAACCACTTTACCGGTCGACAACCCGGCCACCGCCAGACGGTTGGTCACGATCGGTGCACTGGTGCCGCGCAGGGTCAGTACCGCCGGAGTGCTGTCGTACAACCAGCGCTGCTCGCCAGTAGCTGCATCCAGACCGATCAGGCTGTCATCCTGGGTCTGTACCACCACCACGTCACCGTTGGTGGCCGGCGGTGCGAGGACTTCACTGGTCACGCGGGCGCGCCATTTCTCTTCACCGCTGCTAGCGTCCAGGGCCACGATTTCGCCCTTGAGCGTGCCGATCATGACCAGCCCGTAACCCACGCCAACGGCGCCGGAAACGGGCAGTTCGAGATCCTGCTCCCATTTGACGTCGCCGTTGATGCGGTCCATCGCCATCACCACGCCAGTGACGTCGGAGGCATAAATAGTGTCGCCATCGATGGCCGGCACCAGCATGTTGTAGGTTTCACCCTGGCCGTCACCAATGGAGCGGCTCCATTGCTTCTGCAGCACGACTTCTTCTTTGAAGTCGGTCAGTTCGGCCGGTGGCAGTTCTTTCTTGCTGTTGCTGCTGCAACCCGCGGCCAGAATGGCCAGAGCCAGCAATGCTGCATGTTTCCAACGGATCACGTCACGCATCCCCTTTGGCCAGGTCGTCCAGCTTGATTTGCAGGCCACCGACCGCGGCTTCATCCGACAGCGCAGCCTTGGCTTTTTGGTAGGCCGCATGGGCCTCATCAGCACGACCAAGCTGTACCAGCAGGTCGCCCTTGAGTTCTTCGCGGGTCGCCAGGAACGCCTTGTCGGCATCACCGTCGAGCAGCTTCAACGCCTCTTCGGCCTTGTTCTGCGCCGCCAGCACCTGCGCCAGACGCTGACGCGCCACTTCGCCCAGGGTCGGGTTGACCGGCTTGTCGACAATGGCCTTCAGCTCGGTGGCGGCGTCGTCCAGCTTGCCGGTGTCGACCGCGACCTTGGCCACGAACAGGCGGCCATATTGCGCATAGGCCGTGCCGCCGAATTCGTTGTCGAGCTTGCCGGCCAACTCCGCCACGCGGGCAGCGTCAGGCTTGCCGTCCGGGGTCAGGGTGGTTTCCAGCAACTGCTGATAGAGCATCGAAGCGCCTTGCGCCTGGTTGCTCTGGTATTTCTGCCAGGCCTGCCAGCCGAACACGATGACCAGCGCCAACAGGCCGCCAGTGACCAGCGGCTTACCGTTGCGCGTCCACCAGTCCTTCAAATCCGCCAGCTGTTCATCTTCGGTACTCGACACCCCAATACTCCTTAATCGCTAAATCGGCTGTTTGACAGCTTCAACCCTGCACGACGCAGGTGGCCAGGTGTGCGGCAAGCGCATCCCAGGCAATGCTTTGTTGTTCGCCCTGGCCACGCAGGGGTTTGAAACCTACCACTTGCTGGGCCAATTCGTCGTCACCGAGAATCAGTGCATACAACGCACCGCTCTTGTCGGCCTTCTTGAACTGGCTCTTGAAGCTGCCGCCGCCGGCGTTGATCTGCAGGCGCAGGTTGGGCAACTGGTCGCGGACTCGCTCGCTCAGCGCCAGGGCCGCCAGTTCGGCTGCTTCGCCGAAGGCGCACAGGTAAACGTCGACCTGACGGGCGATTTCTTGCGGAATCTTGTCCAGCGTCTCAAGCATCAACACCAGACGTTCGATGCCCATGGCAAAACCCACGCCCGAAGTCGGCTTGCCGCCCATCTGCTCCACCAGCCCGTCGTAACGGCCGCCGGCACACACCGTGCCCTGGGCCCCCAGCTTGTCGGTGACCCATTCGAAGACGGTCTTGCTGTAGTAGTCCAACCCGCGGACCAGCTTGGGGTTGATGACGTAGGGAATGCCGACGGCGTCCAGGCGCGCCTTCAGGCCTTCGAAGTGCAGACGGGACTCTTCGTCGAGGTAGTCAGCCATTTTTGGCGCATCGACCAGGATCGCCTGCGTGTCGGCGTTCTTGGTATCCAACACCCGCAGCGGATTGGTCTTGAGGCGGCGCTGACTGTCTTCGTCCAGCTTGTCCAGGTGAGCGGACAGGAATTCCACCAGCGCTTCGCGGTAGCGCCCACGGGACTCGCTGGTGCCCAGGCTGTTGAGTTCGAGCTTGACCGCATCACGAATGCCCAGCTCGCCCCACAGGCGCCAGGTCAATACGATCAGCTCGGCGTCGATGTCCGGACCGTCGAGGTTGAATACCTCCAGGCCGATCTGGTGAAACTGGCGATAACGACCTTTCTGCGGACGCTCGTGGCGAAACATCGGGCCGATGTACCAGAGTTTCTGCACCTGGCCACCACCGGTAATGCCGTGCTCGAGCACTGCACGCACGCACGCCGCCGTGCCTTCTGGGCGCAAGGTCAGCGAATCGCCGTTGCGGTCTTCGAAGGTGTACATCTCTTTTTCGACGATGTCGGTCACTTCGCCGATGGAACGCTTGAACAGCTCGGTGAACTCGACGATCGGCATGCGGATCTGCCGATAACCGTAGTTATCCAGCAAACGCGCCACGGTGCCCTCGAAATAACGCCACAGGGGCGTCTGCTCGGGCAGGATGTCGTTCATGCCACGAATGGCTTGCAGGGACTTGCTCACAGGTAATCCTTAAATTCGTTCGACTCAACCACGCGCGATTACAGCAGCGTCGGCTTCGACCTTTTCGGCCGCTTTCTGGCGGATCAGCCGTTCCAGTTCATCCACCAGATTGTCATTCGTCAGTTTCTGCGACGGCTTGCCGTCGATATAAATCAGGTTCGGTGTACCGCCGGTAAGGCCGATATGGGCTTCCTTGGCTTCACCTGGCCCGTTGACCACGCAACCAATCACCGCGACATCCAGCGGCACCAGCAGGTCTTCCAGGCGCCCTTCCAGCTCGTTCATGGTCTTGACCACATCGAAGTTCTGCCGAGAGCAACTTGGGCAGGCGATGAAGTTGATGCCACGGGAACGCAGGTGCAGGGACTTGAGAATGTCGTAGCCGACTTTCACTTCCTCCACCGGATCGGCCGCCAACGAGATGCGGATGGTATCGCCAATTCCTTCGGCGAGCAGCATACCGAGGCCGACGGCGGATTTCACCGTGCCCGAACGCAACCCACCGGCTTCGGTGATGCCCAGGTGCAACGGCTGGACGATTTCCTTGGCCAGCAGGCGGTAGGCTTCGACGGCCATGAACACGTCGGAAGCCTTCACGCTGACCTTGAAGTCCTGGAAGTTCAGGCGCTCCAGGTGCTCGACATGGCGCAGGGCCGACTCCACCAGCGCAGCCGGGGTCGGTTCGCCGTATTTCTTTTGCAGGTCTTTTTCCAGGGAACCGGCGTTGACGCCGATGCGGATCGGAATACCACGGTCGCGGGCGGCATCCACCACCGCACGCACGCGGTCTTCGCGACCAATGTTGCCCGGATTGATGCGCAGGCAGTCCACACCCAGCTCGGCCACGCGCAGGGCGATGCGGTAGTCGAAGTGAATGTCGGCCACCAGCGGCACTTTGACCAACTGCTTGATTTTGCCGAACGCCTCGGCGGCGTCCATGTCCGGCACGGAAACCCGCACGATATCGACACCGGCGGCTTCCAGTCGGTTGATCTGCGCAACGGTGGCGGCGACGTCGTTGGTGTCGCTGTTGGTCATGCTTTGCACAGCGATGGGCGCATCGCCGCCAACAGGAACGTTGCCGACCCAGATCTTTCGCGATTCGCGACGTTTGATTGGAGATTCGCCGTGCATGACTTATTGACCCAACTTCAGGCGAGCGGTCTCGCCACTGGTGAACGGAGCCACGTCGACCGGTTGGCCGTTGTAGCTGACCTGCGCGCCACGGGCATAACCCAGGCGCACGGCAAACGGCGGCGTGCCGTTGACGGAAGCACTGTCGCCCTTGCGCTTGAGGCCACTGAACAGCACCTTGCCGGTGCCATCGGTGATCTGCGTCCAGCAGTCGGCGGTAAATTGAATCTGTACCTGGCCTTGACCGGCGGCGGGAGCGACAGGCGCTACCGCAGGGGTGGAGGCTGTCGGAGCGGCTGGCGTTGCGGCTGGCGCGGCCGGAGTTTCGACGACAGGGGCTGGCGTGCTTGGTACAGCCGGCGCTTGAGTAGCCGGCGCATTGGCGGTCGGGGCTGGCGCGGCGGGTGCAGCGGGCACGTCTGCCGGAGCGGCCGGCACACTCGGTTCGGCACCCACGGCGGGATCAGCGCCATCCTGCCCCTGAGGCAACACCAGGGTGGTCTCCCCGGCGCTCTGGCCTTCCATCACAGCCTGATCTTCAGGCTCGTCCAGCGGATGTATGCGGGTGGTGCCGTCGGCGCCTTCGACTTCGACATGCTCAGGGTTCATGGCAATGGGATCCTTGGCGCGCAAGGCAGCCTGGTCCTGCCACCAGAGGAAACCGCCACCAATCACCGCGATCAACAGCAACAAACTGACGATTCGCAAAATGGTGTGGGAAACGCGAACCGGCTCTTCGATGCGACCCAGGCTGTGCACGCTGCTGCCCTGGGCGTCGGAACCGGTGTATTGATCGAATTGCTGGACCAGTTCGGTCTGGTCCATGCCGAGCAATTTGGCGTAGGCACGGATGTAGCCCCGGGCAAAAGTATGCCCGGGCAGCTTATCGAACGCGCCCGCTTCCAGGTTGCCCAGGGAAGCCACAGTGAGATTGAGCTTGAGGGCCACCTCTGCCAGCGACCAACCATTGCTTTCGCGAGCTTGGCGCAGGGTCTCACCGGGATTTACGCGAGTCGCTGCTACAACTTCAGGATGCGCCGCTTTCATCATTGCTCCGACAGGTATTGCTGATATTCCGGCGTACCGGGATAGAGTCTTTTTAGTTGCAGGCCAAAACTGGCGGCCTTGTCACGATCTTCAAACACGTGGGCCAGCCGAACACCGAGCAATAGACTACGTGCATTTTGCTCGCTCAGCAGGCTAAAACGTTCGTAATAATCGCGCGCGGGCACATAATGCCTGTCTTCGTAAGACAACTCAGCCATTTCCAGCAATGCCCGCGGCTGCTGGCGGTTGAGCCGCAGGGCTTTTTCAAGTTGCTGGCGAGCCAGATCACGCTGGCCAAGTTTCGAGGCCGTCATGCCCAGGTTCTCGAAAACCCGTGAGCGTTCGGGATAAAGGGTGTCGGCGGCCGCCTGTTCGAAGCGCTCGTAGGCTTCTTTATAGCGCTCCTGCTCGAAGAGGAAACTGCCGTAGTTATTCAGGATCCGTGCATCCTGCGGCTGGGCAGACAGCGCCTTGCGAAAATGCGCGTCGGCCAGCTCAGGTTCCATCTCGGCCTGGAATACCAACGCCAGGGCCGCATTGGCATCGGCATCTGAATCATCCAGCTCCAGGGCTTTCTTGAGCGGCACCTTGGCTCGCTCGGTCATGCCCTGTTGCAGATAGCCTATGCCCAATTGCACATAGGCTTCACGCGCCTCGTCGCGCCCCTTGCTGGTTTTCATGGGGTTGTAGTCACCCGACAGAACACAACCGGTACAAAGACCGGCCAACAGCAACAGCAGCGCGAAGCGCAGGGACATAGAGTTCCTCTCTTAGTGACTGTTCGCAGCGTTTTGCGCAACATCGTCGGCGGCGTTCAACTCACGCACGGCAATGTAGCGCTCACTGCGACGGGTGCGATCCAGCACCTGTCCTACCAATTGGCCACACGCGGCATCGATGTCTTCGCCGCGGGTGGTGCGCACGGTGACGTTGAAGCCAGCGTGGTGAAGCTGATCCTGGAAGCGACGAATCGCGTTGTTGCTCGGACGTTCATAGCCGGAATGCGGGAACGGGTTGAACGGAATCAGGTTGATCTTGCAAGGGATGTTCTTGAGCAACTCGATCATCTCGACCGCATGTTCAACCTTGTCGTTCACGTCCTTGAGCAGCGTGTACTCGATGGTCAGCACGCGTTTTTCGCCCAGGGACGACATATAGCGCTGACACGATTCCAGCAGCATCTTAAGCGGGTATTTCTTGTTGATCGGCACCAATTGGTTACGCAATGCGTCATTGGGTGCGTGCAGCGACAACGCCAGGGAGACGTCGATGTGCTTGGCCAGCTCATCGATCATCGGCACCACGCCGGAGGTAGACAGGGTCACCCGGCGCTTGGAGATGCCATAACCCAGGTCATCCATCATCAGGTGCATGGCAGCGATGACGTTGTCGAAGTTCAGCAGCGGCTCACCCATGCCCATCATCACCACGTTGGTGATGGCACGGTCGACGGTCGCCGGGACGCTGCCAAAGGATTTGTTGGCAATCCACACTTGGCCGATCACTTCGGCGGCGGTGAGGTTGCTATTGAAGCCTTGCTTGCCGGTGGAGCAGAAACTGCAATCCAGGGCACAGCCTGCCTGGGACGAAACGCACAAGGTGCCGCGTTTGCCCTGGGGAATGTAAACGGTCTCGACGCAGCTGCCGGACGCCACGCGCACCACCCATTTACGGGTGCCGTCGCTGGAGATGTCCTCGCTGACCACTTCCGGACCGCGAATTTCAGCAACGGCCTTGAGCTTTTCGCGCAGGGCCTTGCTGACATTCGTCATGGCGTCGAAGTCGTCGACGCCAAAGTGGTGAATCCATTTCATCACCTGGCCGGCACGGAAACGCTTCTCCCCGATCGAGTCGAAGAATTTCTCCATTTCCGGCTGGGTCAGGCCCAACAGGTTGGTTTTGCCGTTCGATGTAGTCATGGATTCACCTTCACTCAAAAGCCTGGGCTTAGCGAGTGGTTACTTCAGTAGCGGAGAAAAAGTAAGCGATTTCGCGAGCAGCAGCGGCTTCGGAATCCGAACCGTGAACAGCGTTGGCGTCGATCGACTCAGCGAAGTCAGCACGGATGGTGCCGGCAGCAGCTTCTTTAGGGTTGGTGGCGCCCATCAGCTCACGGTTGCGAGCAATGGCGTTTTCGCCTTCCAGCACCTGAACAACAACCGGACCGGAAGTCATGAAGGCAACCAGCTCACCGAAGAAACCGCGCTCGCTGTGCTCAGCGTAGAAGCCTTCGGCTTCGGCCTTGGACAGCTGCTTCATTTTCGAAGCTACAACGCGCAGGCCAGCGTCTTCGAAGCGGGTAACGATCTTGCCGATCACGTTTTTAGCAACGGCGTCAGGCTTGATGATGGAGAAAGTACGTTGAACAGCCATGGTGTAACTCCAGAAACGGTAATTTGCGAAAAATTAAACCCGCGAATTATACGCGGGTTCTTGGGTATTGCCTAACTGCGTCTGCCTACGTGTAGGAGCTGCCGAGCGAAGCGAGGCTGC
>NZ_JABWQV010000012.1 GCF_014268615.1 Pseudomonas tehranensis
GGGAGCGAGCCTGCTCGCGATAGCGGTGGTACATCCGCCGCCGATCTGACAAACAAACACCAAAAAGCCCAGGACGGCCCACACCGTCCCGGGCTTTTTCATGCTGGCGGGTTTAGAACGCGCCCATGTAGTCGCGTTTGCCCACTTCTACGCCATTGTGGCGCAGCAGCGCGTAGGTGGTGGTGACGTGGAAGAAGAACTGCGGCAGACCATAGGTCAGCAGGTAGTTCTGGCCGGTGAAGCGTTTTTCCTTCGGCGTGCCCGGACGGGTGACGATCTCGATGCCTTCCTTGCCATCGATCTGCTCGGGGCTGATACCGTCGATGAACGCCAATACCTTGGCGATCAAGGCTTGCAGTTCGGCAAAGGTGGTTTCGCTGTCGTCATATTTCGGCACTTCAAGCTCGGCCAGGCGCGCAGATACGCCTTTGGCAAAATCCACCGCGATCTGCACCTGGCGTACCAGCGGGAACATGTCCGGGTACAGGCGAGCTTGCAGGAACGCGTTCGGGTCGATGTTTTTCGCAGTGGCGTGGGCTTCAGCCTTGTTCAGGACATCACTCAGGGCGTTGAGCATCTGCTTGAAAACCGGGATGGAAGCGGCGTACAGGGAAATAGTCATGGCGATCTCATGCAGGTGGCAGGAAAGGACAAATCAAACGGGTGCGATTATAGCCACGCCTTATTGCACAGCTTGTCTTTTATTGCGCAAGGATTAGGCTAGGCGGCTTCCACAGCAGAGGGAACGCGCGATGAGTATCGAAGAACAAAGCCCGGCCGAAGAACCGCGGCTCAACAGCACGGAAATCCGCATTCTCGGCGCGCTGGTCGAAAAGCAGGCCACCAACCCTGAGACCTACCCGCTGACGCTCAACGCCCTGGTGCTGGCCTGCAACCAGAAGACCAGCCGTGAGCCGGTCATGAACCTCAACCCGGGCCAGGTCGGCCAGAGCCTGCGTGCACTGGAAGGTCGCGGCTTTACCAAACTGGTGATGGGCAGCCGCGCCGACCGCTGGGAGCATCGGGTCGACAAGGCCCTGGAGCTGGTGCCGGCCCAAGTGATTCTGATGGGGTTGCTGTTCTTGCGCGGCCCGCAGACAGTCAATGAACTGCTGACCCGTAGCGGTCGGATGCACGATTTCGAAGACACTGAACAGGTGGTGCATCAGCTTGAACGGCTGATTGCCCGTGGCTTGGCGCTGTTGGTGCCGCGCCAGCCCGGCCAGCGGGAAGACCGCTACATACACGCCATGGGCGACCCGGCGGATATCGAAGCGATCCTCGCCGCCCGCCAGCATCCCGTGGAGCGTGGTGCCGGCAGCGGCGTGTCACTGGAGCGCATCGAAGAGCTCGAAGCGCGGATCGCCGCACTGGAGGAGCGTCTGGCCAGGCTGGAATAGCCGTGTAGGAGCTGTCGAGTGCCGCGAGGCTGCGATCTTGTTCCAGACAATTGAGTCGAGAGCGAAAGATCAAACTCCAAAGATCGCTACGCAGCCCGGGCGAACGCCACGGCCTTCTTGAATTGTTCCGCGCTGGGCCGCACGCCGGTGTACAGGACAAACTGCTCCAGGGCCTGGATCGCAATCACTTCGAGCCCGGTGATGACCCGTTTGCCCTCAGCCTGGGCGCGCACGATCAGCGGTGTTTGCGACGGGATCGCCACCACATCGAACACCATCTCGGCGGCTGCGATGGTGTCGGGCTCGAACGCCAGTTGATCGGCTTCCGGGCCACCGGTCATGCCGATCGGCGTGACGTTGATCAGCATCTGCGGTCGTCGCTGCCCCAGTTCAGCCTGCCACTCGTACCCCAGGGAGCCGGCCAAGGCTCGCCCGGCGGTTTCGTTGCGGGCAACGATCAAACCGTTTTTATAGCCGCCGTCGCGCAAAGCGCTGGCCACCGCCTTGGCCATGCCGCCGCTGCCGCGCAAGGCAAAGGTCGAGTCCTTGGGCACAGCATGGGTTTTCAACAATTGGGCAATAGCAATGTAGTCGGTGTTGTAAGCCTTTAAATGACCATTGGTGTTGACGATGGTGTTGATGGACTGGATCGCCGCAGCAGAGGGATCCAGCTCATCGACCAGGGCAATGCAGGCCTCCTTGAATGGCATCGACACCCCGCACCCACGGATGCCCAAGGCCCGAATACCGCCGATGGCACCGGGCAGGTCCTGGCTGCTGAATGCCTTGTAGTAGAAATTCAGCCCCAGTTGCTCATACAAGTGATTGTGAAAGCGCAGGCCGAAATTCCCGGGGCGGCCCGATAGCGACATGCAAAGCTGGGTGTCTTTGTCGGGATTGATCTGCATGCGTGACTCCTTCTCGTAAATAAACCGCTACAGACCTTACACAATATTTACCCAACGGCGCGGCAAATTCTGGAAAAATCGCTGTCAGAGCAAGTATCCCCGCGGCCCTCATTCGGGTCTGTTGCAGACCACAGGCGCCGGGGCCAAAACGAGGAATCGTTATGAACCGTCAACTCCCCATCATCGCCCTGCTCGTGGGGGCACTCGCGGTCACCGGCCAGGCATCCGCCCATGGTCGAGGTGGTTGGGAGGGGCCCGCCGTGTTTGGTGCAATCGTTGGTTCGGCCATCGTCGGCTCAGCGATCATCAACCGTGATCGTCCGGTTTACGTGCAGCAACCGGTGTACGTCCAGCCACAGCCGGTTTATGTGCAGCAGCCACCACCGGTCTACTACCAGCCACAGCCGGTCTACATCGAGCGCCCTGTCTACTATCGCCCGGCGCCGGTGTATTACGGGCCACCACGGGGCTATTACTACGGCCCACCGCGCGGTCATTACGGGCGCTGGTAGTCAGTAAACGAAAGGCCTGTGATCGAGGATCACAGGCCTTTCTTTCAAGAGACATAAAGCCGAGCAAGCGCCGTCACCACGGGTTTTATCGGCTAGACGTGCTCGCTGCTTTTGAGTCGTACCGGGCCATGCTCTACCGGTGCATGGGCTGCCTCCGCCACCACCGGAATCTCGTTGCCATCGCAGTCGTGCAGCTTGCCGTCACTGAAGTAGTCGCCTTCGCGCAGCGCCGCCAGGTCCTGATAACGCAACACCCGCTCGGTACCGGCGGCGAATACGGACTGCTGATCCGAGTTGCCCCGGGTGAAGTGATTGAAGGCCAGGTTCAGCACGATGGCCATGATCGCCGAAGAGCTGATGCCCGAATGGAAGATCGTCGCAAACCAGCTCGGGAAATGATCGTAGAAATTCGGCGCGGCGATGGGAATCATGCCGAAACCGATAGAGGTGGCGACGATGATCAGGTTGACGTTGTTGCGGTAGTCGACTTTTGACAGCGTCCGGATGCCGCTGGCCGCCACGGTGCCGAACAGCACGATACCGGCACCGCCCAGCACCGAGGTCGGCACCGCCGCGATCACTCGGCCCATGAACGGCAGCAGGCCGAGTACCACCAGAAAGATCCCGCCAGTTGCCACCACGAAACGGCTCTTGATCCCCGTCACCGCCACCAGCCCGACATTCTGGGCAAAGGCGCTCTGGGTGAAGGAGCCAAAGATCGGCGCGATCATGCTCGACAGCATGTCGGCCCGCAGGCCATTGCCCAGACGCCTGGAGTCGACTTTGGTGTCGATGATCTCGCCGACCGCGAGGATATCGGCGGACGTTTCCACCAATGTCACCATGATCACGATGCACATTGACAGAATGGCCGCGACATGAAAAGTCGGCATGCCGAAGTGGAAGGGTGTGGGGAAGCCGAACATAGGGCCTTGGCTGACGGATGAGAAGTCCGCCATGCCCAGGAATACGGCAATGACTGTGCCAATGACCATTGCCAGCAGAATCGACAGCCGCGAGATCGTCGCGCTGCCCATTTTGCTCAGCAGCAGCACCAGAACCAGGGTGACGGCGGCCAAACCGATATTGGCCATACTGCCGAAATCGGCGGCGTGGCTATTGCCACCCATGGCCCAGCGCGCCGCGACCGGCATCAAGGTCAAGCCAATGGTGGTGATGACGATGCCGGTGACCAACGGTGGAAAGAACCGGGTGATTCGCGAGAATACCGGGGTAATCAGCAAGCCGATCAAGGACGCGGCGATCACCGCTCCGAGGATGGCCTGGAATCCCCCTTCTCCGCCGCTGCCGACGATCGCCACCATGGTCGCGACCCCGGAAAACGAAACGCCCTGCACGAGGGGTAACTGGCAGCCAAAAAATGGCAGGCCAAGGGTTTGCAACAATGTTGCCAGCCCTCCCGCAAACAATGACGCCGCGATCAACAGGCCGATGTCCGCCGGTGACAAGCCGGCGGCCTGACCGATGATCAATGGCACAGCGACGATGCCACCGTACATGGTCAACACATGTTGCAGGCCGTAAGCCATATTCGCGCCGACGCCAAGGTTTTCGTCCTCGGGCCGTGGGAGTGAAACATGGGGCGTTTTCATGGTTCGGGAGTTCCCTGTTTTTTGTTATGCGCACACTGTATTCAAAACTCAGGACATATGTCCATAGAGTTGTATACAACTTATTGCGCACACCCGTCCTCTCCCGCGCCGCTTTCCGCCCCCTGCTTCCTGGTTTCGTTACAGCAGCCCGACCACTGCGGGCCGTAAAAGCTCACGGGGCGGTACGCGCAGACCAAACTCGTTTTCCAGCAGGTCGATCAGTTCGTCGGCGTCGGTGATTGTCCGGCGCTCGCTCTGCTCGCCTATCCGGTGCAAGGCATAGCTGTTGCCGTTGAGGGTCTTGCGCAATCCATCGCCAGTGCGGGCCACCATCAACCGGCCCATGAACGGCGACTCGGGGTGGTTGCTGACATACCAATTGCCGACGGTGTAGTCGATGTCTTCCTGGCGCTGCAGATCGAACAGGTACATCGGCCGCCATTCGTCGGCCACGCAGGCACGGAGCAGATAACCGTCTGGGTGAGCCTCGATACGATAGGGTTCGTGGGGAGTGGCCTGGGTATCACGACTGTCCAGCAGCAGCGGCGCGGTCGGCACCATGCCGCCGAAGCCGACATCGGTGGTGTAACGCACCCCGTCAAGCGTCACCAGGCTGAGGCGGTGGGTGCGGGCCGGCCAGGCACCTTCAGGGGCATTCATCACCACCCGCCCGGTGATGCCTCGGGCTTCGAAGCCCAGTTCCAACAACAGCGCCAGGAACAACTGATTGAGCTCATAGCAGTAGCCGCCACGGCCTTGCTCGAAGACTTTTCGCTCCACTGATTCGAGGTCAATGGGCACGGGTTGGCCCAGCAGCGTCGAAAGGGTTTCAAAGGGGAACTCGGCGGTGTGGCGTCGTTGAAGCTGGCGCAAGGTTTCAAGCGTCGGGGCTGGCGGGGTGTCGAAGCCCAGGCGTTGCAGATAACGGCCCGAATCGTTCAGTCGGGTTTGGCTCATGAGGATGTCCTTTCCTGTCCAGTGCAGGGCTTACAAAAAGCACGCTGCTGGGATGCAGATATAAGGCATTCCCCTTTGCGAGACAATAACTGGCCAGGAGAACTCGCTCCCTCACCGACGTTTTCGCGAAGCGAGCCGGATCCAGGTGGGAGCATGGTCGCTGGGATGTGGTTGATTCCTGACCCATGCGTCCACGCCCGCCTCGCTCAGGTAAGGACTGGCCGCCGGGTTGAGCAGCAGGTGATCGATGCGCAGCCCGGAGTTCTTTTGCCAGTGCTGACGGAAATAATCCCAGAAGGTGTATACCCGCTCATCCGGGTACAGGTGGCGCAACGAATCGGTCCAACCCTGGTCGAGCAACCTTTGGTAGCACTCGCGGCTTTGCGGTTGCAGCAGTGCATCCTTGAGCCAGGAACGCGGGTTGTAGATGTCCAGGTCGGTGGGCACCACGTTGTAATCCCCCGCCAGCACCACCGGATGATCGCTGGTCTGCAGCCCTTGAGCATAGGCGATCAGCCGTTCGAACCAGGCCAGTTTGTAATCGAATTTGGGCCCTGGCTGCGGATTACCGTTAGGCAGATAAAGACAACCCACCAGCACGCCATGCACCGCTGCCTCCAGATAACGACTGTGGCTGTCATCGCCGCCGCCGGGCAAGCCACGCCGGCTCTCCAGCGGTTGCGCATCACGGGCCAGGATCGCAACGCCATTCCAGGACGCCTGGCCGTGCCAGAGCGATCCGTACCCCACCGACTCCAGCTGCGCTGCGGGGAAATCCTTGTCCGCTGCCTTGAGTTCCTGCAAGCAGACAATGTCGGGTTTCTCCCGCTCCAGCCACTCCAGCAGATTGGGCAGTCGGGCCCGGATGCCATTGATATTGAAGGTCGCTATGCGCAGTTTTTTCATCGGGCCAGAGCTCCAGTTCCAGAACACTAGCTGTGACCGATAAGCCACCGTGGTGGTTGCCACAAACGTTCACGAACCGGTTTTCGACAGCGGCCGGCCGCTCTCGAGCAAATGCGCAAACGCCTGCTTGTCGATCGGCCGACTGAGGAAATAGCCCTGCACTTCGTGGCATTGGTCCGAACCCAGCGAGCCCAGTTGCGCAAGGGTTTCCACACCTTCAGCCGTGACGGTCAAGCCCATGGCCTTGCCCAGGTTGATGATCGCCTGCACCACCGCGCGATCGTTGCTGCTGTTGCTCATGGACGCAATGAAGCGCTTGTCGATCTTGATGCCGTCGAAAGGATAGGTACGCAGATAGCCAAGTGAGGAATAGCCGGTACCAAAATCGTCCATGTTCAAGCGCACGCCCAGCTCCTTCAGTGCGTTCATGACCTGGAGGGCACCATCTACATCGTTGAGCATCACGTTTTCGGTGATCTCAAGCTCCAGGCGACTCGCCGGGAAACGGGTGTCGATCAGCACCTGACGCACATCTTGCACCACATCGCTGCGCTCAAATTGCGCCGGTGACAGGTTGACCGAAACCATCAGTTCCCCCGGCCAGGTCAACGCGGTTTCACAGGCCTCGCGCAACACCCAACGCGACAGCGGGACAATCAGCTCGGTCTGCTCAGCCAAGGGAATGAACGCATCGGGGCCCAGCAAGCCCTGGGTCGGATGCTGCCAGCGAACCAGCGCCTCGACGGCCACGATCTCCCGGCCATCGACTTTGTAGCGCGGCTGGAAATGCAGGACGAATTCGTTGTTCTTCACGGCCTGACGCAAGTCGCTTTCCAGTTGCCGTCGATGCTGGATTTGATCGTTCATCTGCGAAGCAAAATAGCACCAGGTTTTCTTACCCTCGGACTTGGCCTGGTACAAGGCGATATCGGCGCAACGGATCAACTCACCCGGTACATAACCCTGGCGGCGGCTGACGGCAATGCCGATGCTGGCGCCGATGTGCAACGCATGGGTCTCGTAATGGATCGGTTGCTGCAGGCTTTCGATCAGTCGCCCACAGAACCGGTCGATCTCGGTGGTGTTTTCCATCCCGCCGAGCACCACCACGAACTCATCGCCCCCCAACCGCGCCACGAGGTCCTGCTCGCGTGTACTGTCGCGCAGACGCTGGGCCACTTCCAGCAGCACCGCGTCGCCGGCCGGGTGACCGAGTGAATCGTTGATCGGTTTGAAATTGTCCAGATCCACCATCAGCAGCGTCAACGGTGCCGAATGCTCCTTGGCCACCAGCGCATCATCCAGGTGCCGGGCCAGCTTGTTGCGGTTTGGCAGGCCAGTCAGCGCATCGTGCAGCGACAGATGCTGTACCTGGGCATGGGCGGCCACTTCGTCAGTGATGTCGCTGGCAGTGCCGCGATAGCCCACCACCTGCGCCTTGTTGTAGATCGGCCGCGCCGACACTCGACAGAAGCGTAATTGCCCGGAATGATCGCGGTAGGAACAGCGCAGGTTGCTGGCGTTCTGTTCTTCGGTCAGCTTGCCCAGCCACAAGGCGATCGGGGTCGTATCGCAATACAACAGCTGTTCGATATCCTGACCCAGCCATTGCTGATCGGAGAACCCGGTGACCGTGTTGAAACGTCCCGACAGATAGGTGATGTGCTGCCGGTCGTCAATTTCCCAGATCCAGTCGGAAGCGGCCTCGGCCACCGCCCGAAAACGTTCTTCGCTGGCTTCAAGGGCCTGGGTCGACATTTCCAGGCTGTCGTAGCTGGCATCCACATGCCGCGCGGTGCGCATGGCGTATCGAAAAAAGTAAGCAGTCAACAGCGCCAGAATCAACAGCGCGCCGCCCAGTGGCGGTATCAGCGACCAGAGCAATTGCTGGCCCGGCCGCTCCAGCCGGGACACCAGGCTGTAACCGGTACTGTCCAGCGGCACGGCTGGCTGACCGGCTTGCAGCGCCGTGTCTTGCTTGAGCGTCAGGTCGGTCAGTCCGTAACTTTTACCCAGTTTGCGGAGCTTGACCGGCGTCAGTTGGTCGACGAACAGCAGGACCGATGTCCCCTTGGATTCGACCTGGGGGCGCTCGTCATTGGGCAGGATCACCGACGCGGTGACGATGGCGGGCCAGCCTTCGAACAGCGTGTAACGAACCGTGGACACGGTCAGATCGGGTTGCTTCTGAAGCTGCGCCACCAGATCGGCCAGGGGCAGATTCATGTAAGCCGCCGCATCCCTCTGGACATTCTGCCCGCGTACCACCGCGTACTTGGTGCGTTCCCGGTCAATGACAAACACGCCCTCGTATTCATCGTTGGTGAAGAGCGTCTTGCCCATATTCTGTTCGGTGTAGGCCCATTGCACATCGACCTCACCGTTGAGGTGCTCATAGGCCGTGGTCCAGTAGGTATAACTGGCAATGTAGTTCTTCGAGGCAGTGATACGGTTCTGGAGGGCCCGCTCCGTATAGAAATGGGTCTTGCGCGCATCCTGCGCGTCCAGTTCATGGGCGATATTGAACAGCGCGGCAACGGCCACCAGCACGCCCAGGACAAACAAGCCGGCGACGGCCAGCACCAGGCGACGGGTGATGGGGGTGTGACGCGTAGTATGTGCAGGGGTATCGGCAGCGGTATCCATTGACCTGCTCCTGTCCTATCGACGCTGGCTTCGACGTGTCAGAACAGGCAATCCCCGGTGTTCCGTCACGCCCTTGACCTTAGCACCCACTGCCTGAACGGTTGGCAAGCCTCCAAGATTTGAGACGAGGCCTGCACATCATTGCCATTTCGCTGGCCAAGTGCCTGAACAATTGACCGTGACAAGCCGCCGATGATTCCACGATTTCAACGATCCGAGCGCGCCAGCGTATCAAACCCGTCTTCCATCGATAGCGCCGCCACTCGGTTGCGTCCGCTGTGCTTGGCCTGATAAAGCGCCGCGTCGGCCCGCTGGAGGAACACCTCAATGCTGTCCAGACTGCTGGGCACGAACGCGTAGCAGCCCAGGCTCACCGTCAAGTAGCCGGTAGGAGAGCCGGCATGGGTGATGTGTTGGTCGATGACGCTGCGGCGGATCTGCTCGGCCAAGGCCAAGGCCCCTTGCAGGTTGGTATCGGGCAGCAGCACCGCGAACTCCTCGCCGCCATAGCGCACGGCAAGGTCAGCCTTGCGATGACAGCAACCCTTGAGCACCTTCGCCATTTCTGCCAGGCAATGATCCCCGGCCACGTGGCCATAGGTGTCGTTGTAACGCTTGAAGAAATCGATATCGAGCATGATCAGGCTCAAGGGGCTGCGCTGGCGGGCGCCCCGGCCAAACTCGATGTCCAGGGCCCGCTCGAACAGCCGACGGTTCGCAAGCCCGGTCAGGCTGTCATGGGTGGCAATCAGCTCCAACGCCTCCTGGGCCTTGCGCAGGTCCGCTTCGATCCGTTCGCTGTTGCGCAACTGGCGCACGAATACCCAGCCGAACAGGCAGATGCCCACCACCACCAACGCTACGATGAGACTGGATTTGAAGGCCCTGTCGTGCCACCCCGCCAGGATCGCCTGTTCGGACATCGCGGCGGTGACCACCAGTGGATAGGCCTGTAAATGCTGGTGGTCATAGAGCCTGAGGACGCCATCGGCAGCGGAACGGATGGTCGCGTTGCCGGCGCTGTCGCTGTACGGCTCATGCTGAAAGACGGGTTCCTCGGCCAGGGATCGACCGATTTTCGCCTCGTCGAAGGGCCGCCGGGCCAGCAAGGTCCCGTCGGACAAGGCCAGGACCATTTCGTCTTGGTCAGCGAGGCTGAAGCTTTCGAAGAATTGATCGAAGTACGACATCTTGATCCCGGCCAACAATACGCCCTGGAAGTTGCCGTCCTGATCATTCAAGCGCCGCGACACCGGGATGATCCAGTCACCATTTTGTCGACTGCGGATCGCCGGCCCGATATGAGCGGTCAGGGCGGTGTTCTGCTGATGGAAAGTAAAGTAGTCCCGATCTGCTACCCCTGGGCCCCTGTGCAGTTGTTCAAAGGAGGTAATGACCCAATGACCGTGCTTGTCGAACAGGAACAGGCCATGCAATTGCTCCAGTGCTTGCACGCGCCGGGCAAAGGTTTTCTGCAGACGTGGTTGCAGCGCCGGACCGAAACCGTCGCTTTCTATCCAGTCCGCGAGGGAGGTCAGGACCAGGTCCGTCTGCTGGAAGGTGTCCTGGGCCTGTTGGGCCATGGCCCGGGTGAGGTTGGCTGAGGCGGTGCGCGCCGACTCCAGGTCGTAGCGACGAGACTGTTCCAGTTGCAAAAAAAGCAGGCCACACAGGCACAGGCAGACCGCCGCGATAAACGCCACCGCTGCCTTGAGCAACGGCAGGCGCTTGAGGGCACCACCGGGGACATGGAACGGATCAAAATTGGGGATAGGCAAGCGAATTCCTGAGGGGGGCAAAGCATGAGCGAAACCCTCAAAGCCCCCAATAATCGTGAGCTTAGCCTACCGCCTGGGGGGGCGGCAATTTGCCGGTGTGGCGTAGCCGATGGGTGGCTCAATGGATCCAAAATCCTGCGCATCGCCCTGTCAAATTCGCCCATTCAGGCAGGGTCAATTCGAGTCCAGGAATTAGCCACACAGGCCACTAAACGAGGCGTTTGCTCAGGTAGGTCGCCGAGGCCGGGCACAATGACTTGAATTGGGCTGTTTGGCTGATCGACATTGGCGCCAGCGCACGGTCACGCGCCTGATATCCCTGGGCGACAAAAAACGCGGCGGCGCTGTCAGTGAGCAAGTGAAAGCGTTCCGCGCCCTGGTTTTTCGCAAAGTCTTCCAGAGCGACCAGCATCGCTGCACCTATGCCGCGCCCCCGCAGTCCCTCAGGGACCACCAAAGAGCGTAACAATCGGTCCGCGCCCTCCCCCTCGATCCCGCCAAACGCCGCCTGAGCGTCTGCTTGCCTGAAGCTGAAAAAACGTCGGCCCTGCTGGTTCAGGTCGTCCACTGGCAGACCCGCCAGGATCAGCGCCTGGCGCAACGGCTCCAACTCCTCATTACTCAGTTCGGTCATGTGCATGGCATTGCTCTGGCAGAGGTTCTGCATAGAAAACTACGCCGCCAGCACCCTCGTACGCAACTGCTCGCGGAGAACAAAATTGAACGGCCCGTGCTTTGCGCGAACTAACCAGGTTCATGCCCTGCCCAGGTTCTCACACCAAAGTCGGCAAGGGCCAAAACCTGAACAGCAATGGCACAGGTGACCGTTCACATGGACTCAAGCTCTCTCCAATTCCTTACCGACACCCAATTACTCGGCATCTCCATCGCCAACTGGCTCCTGGCCCTGGGTGTGATGGTGGTGAGTTTTATCATCGTCAGGGCCGGTATCGGCTTGCTGTTGAGAAAAGTGCAGGCCCGGGCACAGAAACCCGATGCGTATGTCAGCCACATCGCCGTCGAGGTACTGTCCAGCACCAGCAATACGCTGTTGTTACTGGCCTCCATCCTCATTGGTGTCGGCGTCCTGGACCTGCCGGAGCGTTGGCTTGACCGGGTCAGCAGCCTCTGGTTCGTGGTCGCAGCCTTGCAGGTGGGACTGTGGGCCAATCGGGCAATCGCCCTGGCGTTGCTGCACTACTTCGCCCGCCACAGCCACTCCGACATCCATCAGAAAAGCGCGTTGGCCACCCTGAGCCTGTGGGGCGCGAAGGTGTTTCTCTGGGCCGTGGTGCTCCTGACGATGCTCTCCAATCTGGGCGTGAACATCACCGCCTTTATCGCCAGCCTCGGGGTCGGTGGTATCGCCGTGGCGCTGGCGGTGCAGAACATCCTCGGTGATCTGTTCGCCTCGCTGTCCATCGCCGTGGACAAACCGTTCGAGGTCGGCGACTTCATTGTCGTGGGTTCCCTGGCCGGCACTGTGGAACATGTCGGCTTGAAAACCACGCGGATCCGTAGCCTGGGTGGCGAGCAAATCGTGATGGCCAATGCCGGAATGATCAGCACCACCATTCAGAACTACAAACGGCTTCAGGAGCGACGCATCGTCTTTGAATTCGCCCTGCCCCATGACTGCTCGACAGAACAGCTAAGGCAAGTGCCGGTCATCGTCGAAAACATCATCAAGGCTCAGGAAAAGACCCGCTTCGACCGCTCGCACTTTCGTGGTTTCGGCGAGAGCGCACTGGAATTCGAAACGGTGTACATCGTGCTGGACCCCAGCTACAACGTTTACATGGATGTCCAACAAGCGATCAACCTGGGCATGATGGAAGAATTCGCCAGAATCGGTGTGCGGTTTGCGATCCCGGCCCGTACCGTTCATGTCGCCTCGCTGCCCGATACGCAGGGGCAAACGTCCAAGGAAAATGCTCACAAGACCTCGCTGGAAGCCGCGCCTGAGTATCGATCGCAGCATTAATATCCAATCTCACAGTCAGCACTTGCCCTGTGGGAGCGAAGCTTGCTCGCGATGAGGGCGGACACGCAAATGGACGCCCACTCGTATCAAATAAACCTGACAGACCGCCGATTGGCTTGCCGATTGAGCAGCGCATTGGAGCCGGCCTCAATCGCCGACGACCGGTTCTCCACTGGGGGTTTCCCCACGAGCAGGCTCAACGCGTTGTCGATCTCGTCGGCCGCCCCTTGTGCGTATTGTGCGTTTGCCCAGCCCCAGTGGTGTTCAAACATCAACCCGCCCACCGCCTGAGCGCACAGTTCATCACTGCTTACACCCATCTTTCCCGCCGCAGCGATCACGGCCATAAGGGCTTGTTCCAACTGACAAATTCGCTCGGTAGACACACTGACCCACTCGATAGGTAACGAGCGCCTAGCCTACCAATATATCAATGTGCCACCAACCGCAGGCGCTCAACGGTCATTCCTCACATCGTCACAAGATTTCCAGGCTTGGAGGAGCATCAGCTTCCGCTGCCGTAATACTGCGCCATGTAATCCACAAACACTCGAACCTTGGCCGGCAAATTCCGCGCATGCGGGTAAAGCGCATAGTAGTGCCGCTCCCCAAGCGTGTACTGCGGCAGAATCCGCACCAGTCTTCCCGTCAGCAGGTCATCCTGCACCGTCGCCAGGGTAAACGCGGCAATGCCTCCGCCCGCCAGAGCGCAGGCGTGCAAGGCGGTGATGGTGTCCGTATGAAAGCTGCTGGCGCAATCCACCGTGCTCGACGCCCCTGCTTCCCCCACCAGCACCCACTGCGTGGCCGAGGCATACGTCAGCAGCCGATGGTCGTTGAGTTCAGCAACGTCGCGAGGCAGCCCGCGCTTGAAGACATAGGCCGGTGCCGCCACCAGTACCAGCGGCGAAACGCTGAGCAAGCGCGCGACAAGACTGCTGTCGGCCAGCGGCCCGCAAATCCGTAACGCTACATCGAACCCATCGGCCACCAGATCGACAAGCGGATCCGAGCAGGACAGATCGACCTGGATGTCCGGATAACGCGCCTCAAATGCCGGCAACCAACGGGCCAGCTCCAGCGTACCGATCACCAGCGGGGCACTGATGCGAAGCAACCCCGAGGGCCGTTCCTGTTCCAGGGTCACCGCCTGGGACGCGGCATCCACGCGATCCAGAATATCCACGCAAGCAGCGTAATAGCGTTCGCCTGCTGCGGTAAGGCTCATGCGCCGGGTATTGCGATGGATCAGACGCACGCCCAGCGCGGACTCCAATTGCTGCAAGTTGCGCGACACCGACGAGTGAGTGGTGTCCAGCCGCTCGGCCGCGGCTGAAAACCCCTGAGCCTCCACGATGCAGCGAAACACGCGCAGGGCGAGCATCTGATTCATATTTTCAGCGTACCGGCAGCTTGATGATTTGGGCGGTGGTCATCACATCACCGAAAGTATCCTCGACCTCGGCCAATGCGGCCTTGTGCAAGGCGTCCTTGTCGATCGCTTCGCCACTGACTCGGGTGATCGCACGGGTAGCCGATGCATCGGAGGCGACCAACACATTGTAGCCAAGCGGCGCCGCATCACGGGCAGCACCGGCCACGCAGGCGTGGGTCATGAGACCGGAGATGATCAGGTTTTCGATGCCCGCGCTCTTCAAACGCTTGTCCAGGTCGGTACTGCCGAAGACGCTGACCGTGGTCTTTTGCAAAACAACATCCTGAGCCCTGGGCTGCATGTCCGGGTGGAATTTCACCGTTTCGCCACCCTCGGCAAACACCGCCGAACCGGCCGGCGCAATGTGCTGGATATGGAACACCGGCATGTGGTGGTCATCGGCGAAGTCAATCAGTTCGCGGGTGTTGGCCAAGGCAGCGGCACCGTCAGGGATGGGCATTTTGCCGGTGAAATATTCGTTCTGAAAATCGATGACCAGTAACGCGGTTTTACCGGCCGGGAGTTGGCTGACCGGTGCCGCGCCGGCCATGGCGCGAATGGTGGGATGGGTATCAGCCAGTGCGCCGGCGCTGGCGACAATACCGGAGAACGCACAGGCGGCGAGCAAACGACGGGTGAAACGTTGCATAAGGGATTCCTTCATGGGTGGTTGAGTGAAGAAATCCTAGGGGGAGCGTTCAGGCGGGAACACAGTGCGGCTGGAACAGGACTTGTTTGTTTTTCGCACAAATCCACCGCTTCAGAGGGTGGGTCAGAAGGAAACGGCCGGTTCCCCCAATATCTGGCACTGCCGATGACACACAACCCGATTGCGTCCGCCGGTCTTGGCCTGGTAAAGCGCCTGGTCGGCGTCGTTGAGCCAGAAAGTCGCGTCGCCATAGGCCGGGTTGAAGGCCGCCAGGCCAATGCTCAGCGTGACTTTTAGCGCAGGGACCTGCTCGCACCCGAGCAGGGCGAATCGCTCACGCAGGCTCTCCATGGCGAGCACGGCATTGTGCAACGTCAGGTCCGGCAGAATCACGCCGAACTCGTCCCCTCCGTAACGCCCGACAACGTCGGCGGCCCGCAGGTTTTGCCTGAGCATCTTGCCAAGCTGACGCAACACCATGTCGCCGGCGCCATGGCCATAGGTGTCATTGATGGCTTTGAAGTGGTCGATGTCCAGCAGCGCAATCACGCCGTGACCTGTCCCATCGTGTGGCTGTCGCAGGCAGCGCTGGAATTCTTCATTGAGCCGGTCCTTCCAGGCCCCGTGATTAAGCAGACCGGTCAGGCTGTCGGTACGACTCAGGGCCAACAACTCGCGCTTTTGCCGGCCCAGGGCGTCTGTCTGGCGAAAACAGATCCAACCCAACGCCAGCGGATAGATGCACAACAACGGCAAACTGGCGTAGAGCTGCGCCGAGCTGGTCATGGGCACGCTGGTCAACGGGAAGATTGCGGCGCCCAAGGCGATGCCCGCCATTTGCACTGCCGCCCCGGCGAACATAAAACGCAAGCCCCCGATGGAGACGTTGTTCATCGCCATCATCGCCAGCGTAACGGCCGTGGGCAGTGGATTGAATTGCATCGCCGCGACCCAGAAACCGCCAAGAAAGGCGTCGATCAGCAAGTTGCGGCGTTCGGCCTGGAACGGCAGGGCCGCGCGACGGGCCCATTGATAGGCCACATGCGGCCATATCAGGCCGCTGAAAAGCATGGCTCCCCAGACCCAGGGTGCCGGGTCGAGGGGATAGACCGCGACACTCACCAGCAACAACCCCAGCGCCAGGCCCAGGATTCGTGAGGTGTAAAGCCTCCTGGCCAATGACAGTCCCTTTCGTCCCGTTTGGTGCATAGAGACCTCTGTACCGAGGGCTTCCCGGGTATGGGGAGGGGTTGATTGAAGTCTATCAGGGCGGCATCAAATAGCCACTACCAATAGAGGGATATTTATTCGCCTTCAAAACGCAGGGTTTTGTTCGGATTTTGGCTATACATGACAAAGGGAATCGGCAACCACCACCAGAAAGGAGGCCCATGCGCAGCTATCAGGTGTTGATCATCGGCAGCGGGTTCGGGGGCCAGTGCGCGGCAATCAATCTCCTCAAAGAGGGCATAAAGGATTTCCTGCTTTTGGAGCGACGGGATTTCTTCGGCGGCACCTGGTGCCAGAACACCTATCCCGGCGCGGCGGTAGACGTGCCGTCCCCGTTGTATTCGCTCTCATTTGCCGCTTACGACTGGAGCCGGATGTTTGCCGGCCAGGAGGAGCTGTACCGTTACACCCGGCACGTAGTCGAGCGCTTCGCCCTGCAGGACAAGGTGCAATTGGGCGCGAATGTGCAGCGGGTGGCATGGGACGACAATGCCCGACATTGGGTCGTCGATACTGCCAGCCAAGGGACCTTTCATGCGCAATTCTTGATCAATGCCACAGGCCCCCTCAGCCAACCGGTGATCCCACCGTTCGAAGGCAGGGATCGCTTCCAGGGCAAGACGTTTCACACCAATGATTGGGATCACGCCTACGACTATCGCCATAAACGCGTCGCCATCGTGGGCAGTGGCGCCAGCGCCGCCCAAGTCATCCCGACCATTGCGCCGCAGGTTGCCCATCTACACGTGTTCCAGCGCACGCCCCATTGGGTACTGCCACGTCGCGACCGCGCGTTCAACCGCCTCGAACGCTGGTTGCTGAGCCTGGCGCCGATGCGCACCCTGTTGCGCTGGTCGATCTACTGGCGATTCGAAACCCGGGTGATTGCTTTCAAATATTCACGACCGGTGGTGCGCATGGTCCAGCGCCAGGCCCTGAAAATGCTTGAGCGCCAGGTGCCGGATCCGGTCCTGCGTCGTCGCCTGACCCCTGACTACCTGATCGGCTGCAAGCGCGTCATCCTGTCCAATACGTTGTATCCGGCCCTGTGCCGAGCCAACGTCAGCGTGCATGGCCAGGAGCAAGGTATCGCCGCCCTCGATGAAACCGGTATCGTCACCCGGGACGGCCAGCACATCCCGCTGGACCTGATCGTCTGGTCGACAGGCTTTGACGCTACCGATGGGGTGATTTCCTATCCCGTCACCGGCCGCAACGGCACCCGACTGCACGACGTCTGGGCCCAGTACCCGCGAGCCTACCTGGGTACCAGCCTGCCAGACTTCCCCAACCTGTTCATCGTGACCGGGCCCAACACCGGCATTGGTCACACCTCGGCACTGTTCATCATCGAATCACAGATGAACTACATCCTGGGCTGCATCCGCACCTTGAACCGGCAAAACCTGCGCTGCATCGAAGTGCAGCCCGCGGCCGAACAGCGCTACACCGAAATGATTCACCGGGAAATGCAACGCACCGTATGGAAATCCGGTGGCTGTCACAGCTGGTATCAAAGCAAAAACGGCCACGTCGTCGCGATGTTCCCCGGTTTCAGCTTCACTTATCACTATCTGACTCGTCGGCTGCGGTTGGCCGATCACATTCTGTCCTGACCCTGGAGGGCAAAGCATGTTGGTGTTGTGGGTAGTCCTCGCCGTGTTCATCGCCTGGAGCTGGCTGACGTATCCAGGCATCGGCCATGTGCTGTACGACATGGGCATGGCCCTGGAGGCGCGTTTGTACCGACTGCACAAGATCACGGTGCCCATCAGCGAGATGACCGTGTCGACCTGGCAAGGCGGGCCCTACGAAGCGTCCGGGAGCATATTGATGCTGCACGGCTACAGCGCCGACAAAAACCTCTGGCTACGTTTTGCCCGGCATTTTGTCAGCGACTACCGGGTGGTGATTCCTGACCTGGCCGGTCATGGCGAAACCGGCTTCAAGGCCGGCGGCGGTTATGACATTCCGACCCAGGCCCGGCGGGTGATCGAACTGCTGGATGCCTGCGGCCTGGACAAGGTCCATGTGATCGGCAACTCCATGGGCGGTCATCTCGCCGCCTGGCTGGCGGCGACTTCCCCGGAACGGATACTCACCCTGGCACTGATCGATCCGGCCGGCGTCACCGCGCCCGAACCCAGCGACATGGAGCGGCACCTGGCAGCCGGCCACAACCCGTTCCTGGTGCGCTCGCGGGACGACTTCGCTCCTTTCTACGCGATGACGATGGCATCGCCGCCGTGGGTCCCGAGTGTGGTGCTGGCGGCGCTGGCCGAGCGTTATGAGCAACGCCGGGATGAACTGGAAGAGATCTTCGTGGATTTTCGCGCCAGCCCGCCGATGGAGCCGCGCCTGCCCGACATCCGCGCGCCTTCGCTGCTGCTCTGGGGTCGCAAGGACCGGCTGATCGACGTCAGCAGCGTGCCCGTGTGGAGCAAGGGCATCGCCGACTTGCGTGTGGAAATCTGGGATGGGGTCGGCCACATGCCCATGGTCGAACGCCCCGGGAGAACCGCCGCGCTGTATCGCGATTTTCTCAAGGGCCTGGGCCAATGACCTTGATGCCGCTGAGCCACGGTGAAGTGGGCGGATCAGTCCCTGACAGAATGAAGTCCTGAAGATTCTTCGTTTGTCGACGCTGGTGAAGGCTGCGATCTTTCCTCCCACTTTCCCACAGCTTGCGCCAGGAATTCTCACAATGAGCTTCGTCAGTCCCGACCTGATCCGCCAACGCTTCTCCAAGGCGATGTCCGACATGTACCGCGACGAGGTGCCGCTGTACGGGGCACTGATGAACCTGGTGGAACAGACCAATGCTCAGGTGCTGGTCAACGACCCGCACTTGGCCGAACACCTGCGCAGTACCGGCGAACTCCAGCGCCTGGACCTGGAGCGCCACGGCGCGATCCGTGTCGGCACCGCCGCAGAACTGGCAACCCTGGGGCGTCTGTTCGCGGTCATGGGCATGCACCCGGTGGGCTACTACGACCTCACACCCGCCGGGGTGCCTGTGCATTCTACGGCCTTTCGAGCCGTGCATGAAAGCGCCTTGCAGGTCAGCCCATTCCGGGTGTTTACCTCGTTGCTGCGTCTGGAGCTGATCGAAAACACCGAGCTGCGGGCCTTTGCCGAATCGGTACTGAACAAGCGCCAGATCTTCACCGCCACAGCGCTCCAGCTCATCGACCTCGCCGAACGCCAAGGTGGTCTGACCCAACCACAGGCTGATGACTTCGTCCTGCAGGCCCTGGAAACCTTTCGTTGGCACCACAGCGCCACCGTCACGGCCGAGCAATATCGGCAACTGAGCGCCCAGCATCGGCTGATCGCCGACGTGGTGGCTTTCAAGGGCCCGCACATCAATCACCTGACGCCACGCACCCTGGACATCGACATCGTTCAGGCCCAGATGCCCGTGCACGGCATCACCCCCAAGGCAGTCGTCGAAGGCCCGCCCCGTCGGCATTGCCCGATCCTGCTGCGCCAGACCAGCTTCAAAGCGCTCGACGAACCTGTAGCGTTCACCGACCAGCCCCAATCCCAAGGCAGCCACAGCGCCCGCTTCGGCGAAATCGAGCAACGGGGCGCCGCCCTGACCCCGAAAGGTCGTGCACTCTACGATCAGTTGCTGAACGCCGCTCGGGATGCGCTGGGGGAATTTCCCAACGAAGCCAACGCCGAACGCTATAACGCACTGATGACCGAACATTTTGCCCAGTTTCCTGACAACCACGATGAGCTGCGTCGGCAGGCACTGGCGTACTTTCGCTATTTCGTGACGCCAAAGGGCCTCGCTGCCAAAGGCACGATCAAGCAATCGGCCTCGCTGGAACACTTGCTGGAAGCGCAATACCTGCGCGCCGAACCCTTGGTGTACGAGGACTTCCTGCCAGTGAGCGCCGCCGGCATCTTCCAGTCGAACCTCGGCGATGCAGCCCAAATTCACTACGCCGGACAGTCCAATCGCCAGGCATTCGAGCAAGCGCTGGGACAACCGACCATCGATGAGCTGCGGCTGTATGCCGAAACGCAACAGCGCTCCATGGATGAGTGCATGTCCGCCTTGGGAATGTAGGAAAAAACCGAAAGCCGAATGCGTAAGAAATTGCGCGTCCGGCTTGCCAACTACGCAACTCCTCGCGCGCATACCTCTGTACCCGGAGCGCTCATGGACCGGTTATTGATCCCAACTTATTGATATAAATAATTTTTATAGAAGATGGCATGGCTCTTGATAACCGTCAGGCCACCTGGGGACGATTCCTTTCCCAGGTCCCTTTAGTTATCCCGCAAGGAGAGCATCCATTGGCTACCCCCGCTTACATGTCCATCGAAGGCACCAAACAAGGTCTGATCACTGCCGGCGCGTTTACGGCCGACTCGGTGGGCAATACCTACCAGGAAGGTCATGAAGATCAAGTCATGGTGCAAGGCTTCGAGCACCAGGTCATCATCCCCCGCGATCCTCAGTCGGGTCAGCCAACCGGCCAGCGCGTGCATAAACCCCTGGTCATCACCAAGGTGTTCGACAAGGCCTCGCCGCTGCTGCTGGCGGCCCTGACCTGTGGAGAACGCCTGACCAAAGTCGAGATCCAGTGGTACCGCACCTCGGCAGCCGGCACCCAGGAGCATTACTACACCACCACCCTGGAGGACGCGATCATCGTCGATATCAAGGACTACATGCTCAACTGCCAGGACCCGGCGAACGCGCACTTCACCCATCTGGAAGATGTGCACTTCACCTACCGCAAGATCACCTGGACCCACGAAGTCAGCGGCACGTCGGGCTCCGATGACTGGCGTTCACCAGTCGCCGGTTAATCGTCGATAGATATCGATTCAGGATGGTGTTCGCCCAGTGCGACGGCCTCGGCATTCCATGCACTGGTAAAGAGCCTGACACTGGGCGAACGGGCATAATAATAGTGGAACTTGCAAAATATGTGCGCGCGCTTGTTTAAATAATTATTTATCTTTAGTCGTAATTATTAATGCCCAATCAATCGCCGTGACGAGCCAGCCCGTTCTCCTTAGGCCGCCCAGCAACCGCTGTTTTTTGGGTCGTTTGGCAGCCGGCGCGAGCGGGCTCTCTTTCCACGAACTTCGCTAAACTCCAGTGCGCCTACAGAGCTATACAAACAGCTATACAAAATCCAACAGCAGTATAAAAAACATATCCGCTACGCCAAACAAGACCTGGCAAGTAAAGCAGCATTAACAAGTGCGTCTTCAAGACCGCGCGATCTATCAATCCTCAGCCCTGTCGCGCGGTCTTTTGTGCATCCGTCTCCCCCGCTTCAGTATCGCCTTCCTGCTGTTTGCGTTTAGTCGGATCGTTGGGGCGCAGGGCGTCGTTGTCACGCTCCACCTCACCCGGCATCGCCGGCTCGTCTGGATTGTGCGACGTTTGATCACTGGGTTTCATGGCGAACTCCTTGATTTTTCGGGCCTGCGCGTCAGGCGTCAGGATCAGCGACTTCTTCAGCGACATTGGCGTCGGGTGAACGATGGTGCAGTTGCTCGGCCTTGGCCTTGAGTTCCTGCCACTGTGCCAGGTCGATAGCGCCCTGGCCGAACAGGTCATCGGCCACCCGCATCAGCTCGGTGAAATGGACGTCGGGCGACTGCTGCCAGTAGGTCTTGTCGTCGAACAAGCGCTGCCAGTCGGCCAACGAGGGAAGTGTGAGGTCATCGCTCATGACGGACTCCTCAGAGACATTCATAAGGTATGAGGGTCGACGTTCCCGGGGAGTTCCAGCGATTCTCAGTAGCCGGTCATTTCCAGGTAACCGTTGCCGCTGTGGCTGCCGCTCAGGTGCACCGGTCCTTCCCAATAGGGAATGCGCAGGTTCATCCAGGCGTTGGGGTTCAAGGCATCGGTGGTGATGTCGAGTCGCTTGCCGGGGATCCTGATCGTCCAGCGCACCGGCATCGAGCGCCCGGCAACCTCGGCGGTGTCCAGTGGTTCAAGGCTGATCTGATCGGCGTGCAAGGTCTGCGCCTGGCCTTGGGCATCGATCCAGGTGCCCGTGAGGTATGGCGCCCCATCCTTGTGGCGCATGCGGTAGAGCATCACATGCTCGCCGCTGTCCAGGTGCAGGGAAAACCAGTCCCATCCCGTCTGGTTGGCAGTCAGTGGCTGGCTGCTCCATTCGCGGTCGAGCCAGGCCGGGCCGCTGACCGTATAACGCTGGCCATCGATTTCCACATGGCCGCTGGCCTGGAAGAACGGTTGGCTGTAGTAGTACGACGCCTGGCCCTGTTCGGATTTCTGACTGAACCCCTTATCGCCCTGCAGCACCAGCGGACGCGTCGACGTGAGGCGCAACTCATAACTGAAGTGTGGGCCACTGGCCTTGAGCTGCATGTCCGCCAATGGATCGGCCCCCAACGCTTGGGTAGCGAACCGCCAGTCATCGATCCAGGCGTCGAAAGGACTCGTCTGCACCCCCGCCTGGCCCACGCCGCCGCGGGCATAGCGCTCGGCGGCATGGTGGACGGCGCTGGAAGTGACCGCAGCATGACCGAGCCAGATCGTCTGGTTGCGCCAGCCGCTGGCCTGGGGCGCGGCGTTCAGGGCGCTGCGAAACAGCGTCCATTGCACACCGTAATCGCGGCCCTCGGCATCCTTGAGATTGGCAGTGACGTACCACCACTCGATGCGAAACCCCTCATGAACGCCATGATCGGCGGGAAAGCTGAAGGCCCGCCCCGGCACCACGGGCGTGAATGCGTCGGCCTGTTCACCCAGGCCGGCGAAGCCTTTTGGCGGCGGTTGCCGGTTGTCACAACCGCAGAGCAGCAGCGCCATCAGCATCAAGCCCAGTTTAATCTTCATGGGCAAAGGTCCTGAGCAAATCCGCCGGTTGCGTGCGGTACAACGCATACAGCGGCCAAGCCGACGCCAGCAGGGTGGCAAGCATCGCCAGACCCAGCAACTGCGCCAATTGCCACGGGAACACCCGCAACGGCAGGCGCCAGCCGAAGGCCTGCACATTGATCACCGCGTCCAGGCACCAGGCCAGGGCGATGCCCAGTGGCAAGGCCAGCACCAGGGTCAATAGCGCCAACAGCCAGGTCTGGCCCAGATTGAGCAACATCAACTGCCGGCGCGTTACCCCCAGCGCCCACAGCGGCGCCAACTGACCGAGGCGGCTTTGGCTCTGGGTCAGCAGGCTGATGAACAGCGCCACCCCCGCCACCGCCAGCGTCAGGCTATTGAGGGCAGCGGTGGCGGCGAAGGTGCGCTCGAATACTTGCGTCGACCAGCCCTTGAGCCGGGCCTGATCGACAATTCGGCTGTCATCCAGGCTGAACCGGGCCTGTAAGGCCGTCAGTAACGCCGGGATCGCGGAGGGTTCGATGCGCAGGTTGAAGCGGTTCGGCGTCAGTTGCGGCCAATGTCGCAGCAAGTGGTCGGCATTGACCAGCACATGGCCCTTGGGGTTGCCGTAGTCGGCATAGATGCCGACGAGGCGCGGCGTCCAGGGGCCCTGGGGCGTCGCAATAGTCAATTGATCGCCAATGTTCACGTTGAGACGCCGGGCCAGTTGTTCGCTGAGCATCAACGTGTCACCCGCGGCCAGTTGCTCCCAAGGCTTGTCGGAAACCGACTCCAGCAACGGCCAATGCTGGCGATAGGCGCTGTGATCGATGATGCCGTAGATGTCCGTCGGCCAGCCCTGCAAAGGGATAGAGACCTGCCAGTTGGGCAATATCGTGGTGATCGCCGACTGCTCCTTGAGCCAGGTTTGCAGCTCACCCGCCTGGGCCGGGGTTTGCGGACTGATGTACAGCTCGGCGGTCAACCGTTGCTCGAGCCAGTCACTGAAAGTCTGGCGAAAACCGGCGGTCATGCTGCCGGCACCGATATTCGCCGCCAGTGCCAGTAGCAACGCCATCAGTGCCAGGCTCAGCGTCGGCAATTGCTGACGGCAGTCGGCGAGAAACCATTGCCCAAGTACCGAACGACTGCGGCGCAACAGCAACTTCAGCGCGCCACTGAGCAACACCGGTAAAGCCAGGGCAGCGCCCAGCAACAACGCCGTCATCAAGACAAAACCGCTGCCCAGGCTGTCACCCCAGATCAACGCCGATACCGCGAGCAACCCCGCCAATGTCGCCACCCACCCCTGGCGCCGCAGCCAGCGGGCATGGGCCTGATGCCAGGCCTGGGGATTGGCCAGCGCCAACAGCGGCAGGCGCGCCGCCCGCAGCAAACTGTCGGCTCCGGCCAATAACGCACCGAGCAGGCTCAGGCCCACGCCGCTGAGCCACCACCACGGGCTGAGGTTCAGGTGGCCGGCCACTTCGGCGCCGTACAGGCCGCGCAGGCTCGCCGCGACATCGGGCAACAAGAGGCTGGCCAGCCAGTAGCCGCTGAGCACCCCGGCGATTCCGCCGAGCAAGGCCAGCGCGCCCAACTCAAGGGCCAGGCTGGCGACCAGCACCCGCGCACTGACGCCACAGGCCCGCAGGGTTCGCAGCAAACTACGGCGTTGTTCCAGCGCCAGGCCAATGGCGGCGTGAACGATGAACAACCCCACCACGAAGGACAGCACCCCCAAGGCGTCGAGGTTCAGGTGAAAGCTTTCGGTCAGGCGTGACAGATTGTTTTCTTCATCGGCGTGCTTGAACTGCAGCCGGCCGTGGAACGCCGTCGGCAAAGGCGCGGTGAACGTGGCAGGCAATAGCAAACGCGACAGCTGGTCCGGCCGTCCAAGTACCCGCTGGGCGAAGCCGATGTCCATCAGCAGCACGCCAGGCGCCATGTCCGCCTGGATAAGCAACGGTGGCAGGGATTGTCCATCGACCGTCCGGGGCCGATCACCCTCACTCAGTCCCAAGGCCTGCAAGGTCTGCGCATCGATCCAGGTGCGGCCAGGGTCAGTGAAAAACGCCACCACGTCGGCCATCTCCCGGACCTGCCCCGCCACTGCCGCTCCGGGGGGCAAAGACACCGGATCGATGCCCATTAACTGCAGGCGCTGATCCTCGTGCCCCTGCAGCGTCACCCGAGCCTGCAACACGGGGGACACCGGCCATCCCAGGCGACGCAGATCGACAAACCATTGTTGAGTGAAGGTGCCGCCGCCGGGCGCACTGAGGCTGGCCTGGGGTTCACCACCAATCAGCTGGCTGGCTCGAGCGTAACTGTCCCGAGCCTGACTGTTGAGCGCCTGCACGCCGGTGAGCAGGCTGGTGGCGAGCCAGAGACCGGTCAGGACGCTGAAAAACTGCACAGGGTGCTGACGCCAATGGCTGAGCAAGGCCTTGAGCGTCTGGCGAAGGATCATCACCCTTGGGCCACCTGCGCCAGACGTCCGCCCTGCAATACCACCCGACGGCTCAGACGGGCTGCCACCCGGGGGCTGTGGGTCACCATCAGCAGGCTCGTCGGGCTGCCGTCCAGCAACTCCAGCAACAGTTGCAACACCTCGTCGCTGGTGGTTTCGTCGAGGCTACCGGTGGGCTCGTCAGCCAGCAACAAGGGCGGCCGCGAGGCCAGTGCCCGCCCCAATGCCACCCGTTGCTGCTGGCCGCCGGACAGCTGTTCGGGATAGCGATGCAGCAGTTGCGAAAGGCCGAGCCGTTGCACCAGATGGGTCTGCCAGGCAGGGTCATAGCGACCGCACAGGCGAGCCTGGAACGCCAGGTTATCCTCCACCGGCAAACTGCTGATGAGGTTGAACTGCTGGAACACCAGGCCAATTTCGGTACGTCGCCAGCTCGCCAGTTGGCTTTCGCTCATGCCGTCAAGCCTGCGCTCGCCAAAGCGAATGCTGCCACGGTCGACCTTGTCCAGACCGGCAACCAGATGCAGCAAAGTGCTTTTCCCGCTGCCGGACTCACCCATCAGGGCCAGGCTTTCGCCAGGGGCCAACGTCAGGTCGATACCTTGCAGCACCGGCAATGGCCCTTGCGGCGTGGCATAGCTCTTATATACGTCGCGAACTTCAAGCATGAAAAGGCTCATGGTAAACGTGAGGCTCAGGATAGCGGAGTTGGGTGACGGGGACAGATCAAGGATGCGCTCAGGCGACGGGCAAACACCGCGGGTCGTCTGCCCCGCCTAGTTTTGCCCGGCGCCTTGCGTGGGCGCGAGCCTGCTTGCGATGACTGACTCACATTCAACATTTCTATCAGCCGATACACCGCTATCGCAAGCGGGCTCTCACAGCGATTGCGCCTGCCCCTGTGCTCTATCAAATGGCGGAAGGCAGCCGGAGTCGAACCTGCCCGGGAACGGATGCCGTCCCCAACCGGGTTTGAAGCCCGGCCGCGCCACCGGGCGCGATTGCCTTCCTTGAACTCAGTCTTCTTTTTGGGCCAGTGCATTGTCGAGCCGGATGTGGCGCCGGTCGCCAAAGCGTCGGGTCAGGCCGATTCGGTCGAAGTACTCCAGAATCTGAATACTGCGCTTGCGCCCCAGGCCCACGGCATCGCGAAACGCGGTGACCTGAATCACCGGATCATCGCTGGCCAGTTGCACCAGCATAGCCGCCAATCGGCGCACCAGGATCTCGGTATAAAACAAGTCACGGACCACTTGATGCATCAACCCCAAACGCGCCATCTTGCGCAGCAGCAGGCGTACGGTGGCCTCTTCATGGCTTGTCGCTTTAGCCAGATCACGCACCCACGGTGGATCGAAACCCGCCTGTTCGAACAACGGCTGTAATTGTTGCCACAGGGTTTCATCGTCTTCGCTCAATCGCACTTGGTGATCGGGCAAGTGCAGCCAAGGGCCGCTGGCGACGATCGAACCGCTGGCCAGTAATTCGTTGAGCAGGCTGATAAAGGTCGGCCGGTCCAGCGCGGTGCCGGCGAAGCGACGCAGGCGATCCCTGTCTGGCCCCATTTGATCCGGTTCGAGTTGATGAAAGCGTGCCAGGTGTTCCAGCAGTGGCGCTTTCAAGGCCTCCCAGCGGGCGGCGCTGAACAGCAACGGCCCTTGCCGCGTATCGATCAAGCGCACGTCATCGGGCAACACCCAGCTATCGCGCGGACGATTGAACTGGCGTTCCAGACGCTGCGGATCGAGCCCGGTGTCGCTGTTGGCCAGCAGCGCCGGCAGTGCGTCTTCAAGGCTGGTCGTGGTGGCCAGCGTCTTTAGCTGCGCCAATCTTTCGGGGCTACGGTGGTGTCGGGCCGGGGCGAACGGGTCAAGCACCCGGCCACCGCCGAGAGTGCGTTGAGCGCTTTGGTCGCGCAGGATCAAACGATCGCCCTTCACCGCCAGCACCGGCGCGTTCACCCGCAATTGCGCGAACATCTGCTCACCCGGTGCCAGGCTGACGCCCTCCAGCAAGACCACTCGCCCGGTCACGTCCTGAGTGCCGAGATGCACGTGCACTGGCTGAAAGTGCTCGAAGCTTCGCGCCTCGCTGACCAACAAGGTCATCTCGATATCCAGACGCTGGGGCGGCGCATGCAGCCATTCGGCCAACAACCATTGGCCCCGGTGAACCTGCTCCAGGGCCAAACGGTCGGCACTCAGGTTCAGCGCGACTCGCTGCCCGGCCGTTGCGCAGTCAGCCGCCTGATTCTGCGCATGCAGGCCTCGCACCCGCACCGGTTTGCCCAGCGGACTCAACATCAGCGTATCGCCCACGGCCACTTGGCCAGACAACGCGGTGCCGGTCACCACGATCCCGGCACCGGCCACACTGAAAGCCCGATCAATCGCCAGGCGAAAACCGCCGCTGGCGCTGCGTTGAAGCACCTCATGTTGCGCATCCAGCAAGGCGTTACGCAGTGCCTCGACGCCTTCGCCGGTCACACTCGACAGCGCGACTGTCGGCGCGCCGGCATAAGGTCCGGGTGCGAGCAATGCGTCGATCTGTTCTTGGACGGCTTGCACACGAACAGGGTCGACGCGGTCGCATTTGGTGATTGCAATCAGTGCCCGAGGGATACCCAGCAACTCGACAATCGCCAAATGTTCGCGGGTCTGAGGCATGACACCGTCATCGGCCGCCACCACCAACAACACCAAATCAATACCCTGAGCACCGGCGAGCATGTTGTGGGTAAAGCGCTCATGGCCGGGGACGTCGATAAAACCGGTCAGCGCCGCGCCCGGTTCCAGCGCCGCGTAGATGTAGCCGAGGTCGATGGTCATGCCGCGTTCGCGTTCTTCCCGGCGACGGTCGCCAGCCTGGCCGGTCAGTGCCTGGAGCAAGGAGGTTTTACCGTGATCGATGTGCCCCGCTGTGCCGACAATCACCCGTCCCGGCCCTCCTCCTGCAGTTGATTGAGTTGGGCCAACCACGCGGCTTCGTCGTCGAGTTGGCGCAGGTCCAGCCAAAGCGCATCGCCGTCGATGCGCCCGAGCACGGGAATCGGCAGCCGACGAAACGCGGCTTCCAGCCCCATCAATCGCCGCCCGCGCAGACGTTTGGATACGTTGGGCCGCAGGCATAACGCAGCACTCGGTAAGCGCGCCACCGGTTGGCTGCCGCTGCCGATCATGCCCAGCGCTGGTACCGCGCTGATGCTCCAGCCGTCACCCAATACCTGTGCCAGTGGCGGTTGCAGGCGTTCGGCCTGGGCGAAGATGTCGGTTTGGGGGCGGGTCAGCAGGCGCAGACTTGGCAGGCGTTCGGCCAACCGCTCAGGATCGCGGTACAGCGCCAATACGGCTTCGAGGGCTGCCAGGGTTAGCTTGTCGACCCGCAGTGCGCGCTTGAGCGGATTCTTCTTGATCTTCGCGATCAGGTCTTTGCGGCCGACTATCAACCCGGCCTGGGGACCGCCGAGCAGTTTGTCGCCGCTGAAGGTAACGATATCCGCGCCATCGATCAGGGCCTGGCGCACCGTCGGTTCGGCGGGCAGGCCCCAGCGAGTCAGGTCCAGCAGACTGCCGCTGCCCAAGTCTTCGAGCAGCGGCAGTCCGTGGCGGTGAGCCAACTCCGCCAGTTCAGCCGTCGGCACCCGGGCAGTGAAACCTTCGATTGAGTAATTGCTCGCATGTACGCGCATCACCAGGCCACTGCGCGGACCGATGGCCGCCTCGTAATCGCGGGCATGGGTGCGGTTGGTGGTACCCACTTCGTGCAGCCGCACTCCGGCGCGGGCCATGATGTCGGGAATGCGGAAGGCGCCGCCGATTTCGATCAGTTCACCACGGGAAATGATGCCCTCCTTGCGCGCGCCCAAGCTATTGAGGGCGAGCAACACGGCGGCGGCGTTGTTGTTGACCACGGTCACCGCTTCGGCGCCGGTCAGTTCGCGGATCAACCCTTCAATCAACTCATCGCGGTCGCCGCGCTTGCCGCTGTGCAGATCAAATTCCAGATTGAGCGGATAGCGGGCGGCGAGCTGAACGGCTTCGATAGCCGACTCCGGCAGCAACGCGCGCCCAAGGTTGGTGTGCAGCACCGTGCCGGTGAGGTTGAACACCCGCCGGACCTGGCTGCGATGCTGGATCGCCAGACGCTCACCCACCCTGCCCGCCAATACGTCGGGAGCTATTTCAACGGCAGCGAGTTCAACCTTGAGCATCGGCTCGCGCAGGTCCTCGAGCAGTTCCCGCAGGCCGGCCAGCAGCGCGTCACGCCCATAACGCTCAGCCAACACCTGGCAGGCGGGATGGCGCAGCAAGCTGTCAATCGAAGGCAGCCGCAAAACTGGGCTGGCGGAGGTTGCAGACATCAGAGGCTCCCGGAAGCGAATGACCGTCGCGTCTGAGTGTAGCCGCTGGGCTCATCGGGATAGGCTTAGGAGGACAGGCTCAGTCGCCTCCCGGTGCCAGCATCAGATTCGGCGATGGGCGCTGGTAGCCCTCCTGCTCCAGGCGCATGTCCAGCATCAGGCTGGACAGGTCCGCCGAGAGCGCTTCGGCTTCGGCGTCGTTTTCCAGGTAGCTCAGTTTCAGGTAGCTGTTGCAGCCGGGGCAGACTTCCGCCCGCAACGGCGCCTGATTGGCAGTATGACGGTCATCCTCGAAGCTGACGTACTGAAGTCCCTTGCTCTGTTCGCAATACACGCACTTGACCCGCACCGCATGCCATTCGCAAGCGCACAACGAGCACACCAGATAACGCAAACCGTTGTATTTGCCGCGATGACGAATCACTCCGGCCATCGCCGGTGAACCGCAGGCCGGGCATTGACTAAGACTGTCGCCGCGCTTGAGTTCAAGGTTCGGTGAGCTCAGCAGCCAACGGCTCCAGGCCGCTTGCAGCGCTGCACCGAGGAACGGCACCAGCTCTGCCGGCAGCATTGAATACTGTCCGCTGACCAAGGCAATCGCCCACGCCTTGAGCATCCCCGGGTTGGCACTACGCAAAGTCGCCACGGCGTTTTCTACCGCCGTTTGTGGCGGTGGCTGATAGCGCTGCAACAACGCTTCGAGATACGGCAACCAAACGTTTTCGCGCACCAGACTGTCGGCGGCGAACGGTGGCAAACCATGTTCCACGCACACCCGAAGACGTTCGGGATCGGGCATGGCGGCCACGGGCGGCTCGTCCATCAATTTCTGCTGAGCGTGACACAGCCCCGCGATCAAGCGCAGATAGTCCGCCATGGGATGCCCGTCGGCCAGGTGCTCCAGACGCAGCGCGCGCAAGGTGAACAGGTTATTCGGTGGCAGGTACAGAAACGGCGGTGAGCTCGCCGCCGCTTCTATCTGCCCAGGCTCAAGGATCGTGGCCACGGGGTCATCCTTTTTTGCTGATCGGTCGCTCAGGCGTCTCGTCTCGGGTCACTTCCCGGTACCAGAGTTCATGGTGTTTTTTCGCCCAGGCACGACTGACTCTGCCACGCACCATGGCATGGACCGAACCACGAATCCAGATACCCGCATAGATGTGAATGATGATGCTCAGCACCAGGATGAACCCTGCCAGCGCATGCAGCAGCATCGCCCAGCGAATACTGGTGATGCCGAAGTACGCGCTGAACCAGGCACGCCAGATCACCAACCCGCTGAACAGCAGCACCAGCATGCAGATCAGCAAGACCCAGAACAGCACTTTCTGCGCCGGGTTGTATTTGCCGATTGGCGGTACGCCCTCCTCCTCGTTACGCATGACCGTCCCGACGCGCGTGAGCCACAACCGGTCGTTGGCGCTGAAGTAATTCGCCCGCCAAAAACTGAACACCAGGCCGAGGAACAGCACAAACATCGCCACGCCCATATACGGATGCAGAATGCGCGTCCACGAACCGCCGCCAAACAGGTTGCTGAGCCAGAACAATCCCGGATGGAACAAGGCCAGCCCCGACAGCGCGGCCATGAGAAACAGAATCGCCACCAGCCAGTGATTGGTGCGCTGGTTGGAGGTGTAGCGCAGGATCGTTTTGTCGTTCATGGCCTGTCCTCCCCGCCGGGTTTCGTCGGATCAAAGGTGTGCACCGATGGATCGAATTCATGCACCGCCGGGTCGAGGGTGACTGGATGTTCGTCTTCCTCGACCCGTTGTGGCCCGACACGCACGTAATGGAAGAACCCAGCCAGCACCGCCGCGCCCATGGCCAGCAACGCCAGGGGTTTGCTCAGGCCTTTCCACAGGTCCACCAACGGACTGATCACCGGGTGATCCGGCAACCCGGCATACAACCTGGGTGTGTCGGCATGGTGCAGCACATACATGACGTGAGTGCCGCCGACGCCTTCGGGGTCATACAAACCGGCGTTTTCGAAACCGCGGCTCTTGAGGTCGACGATACGTTCGGCGGCGTGTTCTTTCATGTCTTCCTTGCTGCCGAAAACGATGGCGCCGGTCGGGCAGGTTTTCACGCAGGCCGGCTCCAGCCCCACCGCCACCCGGTCCGAACACAGCGTGCATTTATAAGCCTTGTGGTCCTTTTGCGAGATGCGCGGAATGTTGAACGGGCAACCGGTGATGCAATACCCGCAGCCAATGCAATGGTCCTGATCAAAGTCGACGATGCCGTTGACGTGCTTGATGATCGCGCCGGGGCTCGGGCACGCCGCCAGGCAGCCGGGCTCGGCGCAGTGCATGCAGCCGTCCTTGCGGATCAGCCATTGGAGGTTACCGGCGTCGGTTTCATGCTCGGTGAAGCGCATCAAGGTCCAGGTGTCTGCGCTGAGGTCTTGAGGGTTGTCGTAAGTGCCGAGGTTGTGACCGACATCGTCGCGCAGCTCGTTCCATTCCGAGCAGGCGACCTGGCAGGCCTTGCAGCCGATGCACTTGGTGGTGTCGATCAGCTTGGCCACTTCCTCTTGCGTGCGCACCGAGGGCGGCATGGTGGTGGTGGCCGAACGGGCGATGATGTCTTGGCTGGCCATTTAGACTTTCTCCACGTTGACCAGGAACGACTTGGATTCCGGGGTCTGTGTGTTGCCATCGCCGAGGAATGGCACCAGGGTGTTGGTCAGGTAACCGTGACGGGTGGCGCCGGTGAAACCCCAGTGCAACGGGATACCGATCTGGTGCACCACTTGATTGTTGACCTGCAGCGGACGAATCCGCTTGGTCACCACCGCCACCGCTTCGATGTGCCCGCGCTTGGAACTGACCCGCACCCGGTCACCGGCAGCAATGCCTTTCTCCTTGGCCAGGACTTCGCCGATTTCGACAAACTGTTCGGGCTGGGTAATAGCGTTGATCGGGCAATGCTTGGACCAGAAATGGAAATGTTCGGTCAGCCGGTAGCTGGTCGCCGCATAAGGAAAGTCCTTGGCCTGCCCGAGAGTTTCCCAGACTGAATCGAAGATCCGCCCGGCCGGGTTGCTGGTGGCCTGCTTGTTGTTGGGGTGCATTGGGTTGATGCCAATGGGCGTCTCGAACGGTTCATAGTGTTCCGGGAATGGCCCTTCGTTCATCTTGTCGAGGGCGAAGAAACGCGCCACGCCTTCGGGGTTCATGATGAACGGGTTGATGCCCGCTTCCGGTGCGGCGTCGGCCTTGTAATCGGGCACGTCGGTGCCGGTCCAGACCTTGCCGTTCCACCACACCAGCCGTTTTTTCGGGTCCCATGGTTTGCCTTGAGGGTCGCAAGAGGCGCGGTTATAGAGAATCCGCCGGTTCATCGGCCAGGCCCAGGCCCACCCCGGGTTCTGCTTCATGCCGAAAGGATCGCTGTTGTCACGCCGGGCCATCAGGTTGCCCTGCTCGGTCCAGCTGCCGCAGAAAATCCAGCACCCGGACGCCGTGCTGCCATCGTCCTTGAGTTGGCCGAAACCGGACAGTTGCTGACCCGTCTTGATCACCGCGCCTGAAGCGTCGGTGACATCGGATACGGCGTAGCCGTTGAACTCCCGGGCCAGCTCTTCCGGCGCCGGGTCATCCGGCACTTTGTAGGGCCAGTCGAGCTTGAGGATCGGCTCGGCCCCGGCACCACCATTAGCCTGGTAACGCTTGCGCAGGCGCAAGAACAGCTCGGCCATGATCTTCACGTCCGTGCGCGCCTGCCCCGGGCCATCGGCACCCTTCCAGTGCCATTGCAGCCAACGACCGCTGTTGACCAGCGAACCGTTTTCTTCGGCGAAACAGGTGGTGGGCAGACGGATGACTTCGGTCTGGATCTCGGCCGTTTGCACATCGTTGTAAGGTCCGGCGTTGCGCCAGAACTCCGAGGTTTCGGTGGCCAGTGGGTCCATCACCACCAGCCACTTGAGTTTGGCCAGCGCCTTCATTACCCGGTTCTTGTCCGGCAAGGCTGCGATCGGGTTGAAGCCCTGACACATGTAGCCATTGACTTCGCCCTTGCCCATCATGTCGAACATTTTCAGGATGTCGTAGCCGGGAATGTCCAGTTTGGGCAGCCAGTCATAGCCCCAGTTATTCTCGGCAGTGGCATTGGCGCCGTACCAGGCTTTCATCAGGCTGACGTGAAACTTGCCGTAGTTCTGCCAATAAGACATCTGCCCGGGACGCAGCGGCTTGAGTGCGCGCTTGGCGATGTAGGCGTTGTAATCCTGTTCGGCCTCGGCCGGCAGGGTCAGGTAACCGGGCAGCAGGTTGGACAGCAAGCCCAAGTCGGTCAGGCCCTGGATGTTGGAGTGCCCGCGCAGCGCATTGACGCCCCCGCCCGGCATGCCGACGTTGCCCAGCAGCAGTTGCACCATGGCCGCGCTGCGGATCATCTGCGAGCCGGTCGAATGCTGAGTCCAGCCCAGCGCGTAGAGAATCGTCATGGTTTTGCCCGGTTGCGAGCAGGTGGCGATCTCTTCCCAGATTTTCTGCATTGCATCCACGGGCATGCCGCAGACCTGACTGGTCAGCTCCAGGGTGTAGCGGCTGTAATGCTGCTTCATTAATTGATAGACGCAGCGTGGGTCTTGCAAGGTCGGGTCGACTTTGGCGAAACCGTCCTCGCCGATTTCGTAGCCCCAGCCGGACTTGTCGGTATAGATGCGCTTGCTCGCGTCGTAACCGCTGAACAGCCCATCCTCGAAGCCGTAGTTGGCCTTGACGATGAATGACAGGTCCGTATAGGCGCGTACGTATTCGTGCTGGATCTTGTCTTCGGTCAGCAGGTAATTGATCAGCCCGCCCATGAAGGCAATGTCGGTGCCGGTGCGGATCGGCGCGTAATAGTCGGCCACCGAGGCCGTACGGGTGAAACGCGGGTCGACCACAATCAGCCGCGCCTTGTTGTGGGCTTTGGCTTCGGTCACCCATTTGAAACCGCAAGGGTGCGCTTCGGCGGCGTTGCCACCCATCACCAGAACCAGATTCGCGTTGGCGATATCGGTCCAGTGGTTGGTCATGGCACCACGGCCATACGTCGGGGCAAGACTTGCCACCGTCGGGCCATGTCAGACACGTGCCTGGTTATCAAACCCCAGCATGCCGAGACTGCGAATCACCTTGTGGGTGATGTACCCCGCTTCGTTGGACGATGCCGACGCCGCAAGGAAACCGGTGGTCAGCCAGCGATTCACCGTTTGCCCCTGGGCGTTGTTCTCGATGAAATTGGCGTCGCGGTCGGCCTTCATCAGGTCGGCGATGCGATCCAGCGCTTCATCCCAGGAGATTCGCGTCCATTGCGTGGTGCCGGGCTTGCGCACCTGCGGGTACTGGAGACGAGTGGGGCTATGAATGAAATCGAGCAGCCCTGCGCCTTTGGGGCAGAGGGTGCCACGATTGACGGGATGGTCGGCATCGCCTTCGATGTGGATGATGCTCTGGGCGACATTCTTCGCATTGTCACCCAGGCTGTACATGATCAAACCGCAACCGACCGAGCAGTACGGGCAGGTGTTGCGGGTTTCATGGGTATGGGCGAGCTTGAAATGACGCACTTGTTCGGCGAAAGCTGGCGTCGGGGCCATGCCCAGCGCGCCGAGGCTTGAGCCCGCAAGGCCGAGACCAGCGACCTTGAAGAACTGACGACGGTTGAGGTCCATCGTGCACTCCTGATCAGGTGGAAACCCGGTGCATTGGCCGGATTTTTCTGGACGATCACGGTGACGGCAACGGAACTACCGTCACTTCAAACTGTAGACAATGCTGTTTTTTGTGGTGGAAAAACCGACCGTCGGGTAATGCTGCCAGCCAGCCAGACACATAATTAACGAAGATCTACTGTGGGAGCGAACCTGCTCGCGATGACGGCGGCACATTCAACAGCGGTGCCGACTGCCCCGCCGCCATCTCGGCTTGAACCGGACCCGGTGTGACAATCTGCTTGAGATCGATATGTTTCCATTCAGGCGTCGCCCCCAGCCGCGCATTGAAGCGGTAGTTGAAGGTAAAGGCGTCTTCGGTCGGCTGGCTCAGGGATTTTCCATAAGTCGCTTCAACACCGGCCGGGTCGTACCCCATCAACTGCAACAGCGTCGGGAAGATGTTGTAGTGGCTGGAGCGGTCCTTGTTCTGTGCCCACGCCCGCTGCCAATCCAGGGTCTGCAACCGCGCGCCTTCTATGACCACCAGCGGCACCAGCCCTTCCTCCGCCACCGGGTCACCGCCGCAGTGGGTATTGAGCCCGGGGTTGCCGCGCTCGTGAAGGTCCTGACCGTGGTCGGAGGTGTAGATGAGCACGGCGTTGCCTAAATCGGCCTGCTGGAAGATCCGCCTGAAGAACTCTCCGACATTCCACAGCAAAGTGTTCTGGTAAGCGTTGCGGTATAGCTCCCAGTCACGGGTCCGGCCATCAAAACCGTCACGCTGGCCGGTATCGGCGACTTCGAGAAAGCGCCCACGCGGCAGTGCGGGACGATAGCTCATGAACTCATCCGGGTATTTGTCGTGCACGGGAAAATGCGCACCGAGCTTGTTCACCACCACCAGTTCGGCCCGGTCATTGCCCAGTCGCTCGATCAGTTGCGCTGCAACCGCCATGTCTCGCTCGAATACCGGGGTGCGGTCGAACTGCACGAAGTCGTCGATATCGTTTTTTTCGGTGTCGGTCATCAGGTTCTGAAGGTGACCACCGGTACGCTGGGCGTCGATATAGACCGTGCGCAACCCGGCGTTTTTAGCGTATTGCCAGATCGACGGCAACGTGCTGTTGATGCGCACGTAATCGGCCCGGGTGCCGCCGTAACGCAAGGTGACGTTGGTGTCGGCGCTGCAGTTGGCAATGGAAGCGGCGTAACCGAAATTGAACACCTGCACCCCATCGGGTGGCGTCTTGAGGCCCGTGTGCACGCCGAACGGCGTATTAATATCCAGATAATTACCAGCGACGCTTTCATCGATGATCAGCACAATATCATGCTCAATCGGCGATGTTGGCCGCGTCAGGCGGATCGGCTCCCGAGGACCGACGGTGTTGTGCAGGGCTTCGTAAACGAACAGATTCAGATAGGCCAGCGGTGTGTACATCACCGGCAGCCCCCGCGCGCCCTCGCCCGCCCGGACGAACAGGACACCACTGAGCAACAACACGCCCAACACAGGCGCGGCGATGGGCAAATAACCGGGCAATGACACCGACCGCCGAGGCTTGAGACCCAGTCCCAACAGCAGCAACAGGCCACCGGTGGCGGCGCTGACAATCACTTCGCGGTACTGCGAAGCCGCCTCCCCGATAAAACCACCCGAATACACCAGCGACACAAACTGGCTGTACGTCAGGTAGCTGTCGGTCACCCGCGTGTAAACCTCGAAGAACACCGCCGAACCAAACATTACCAGTGCGAACAGATGACGCACGAAGGTCTGGCGAATGTACGCACTCATCCACAGCGCCACCACCAGTACCACGAACATCGCGCCGAACAGCAACGTGGCGAAACCCAAACCCAAGGCATTCAGACGGTCAAGGTAATAGTCATATCCCCTGATCAGGTAGAGCACCAGCAACAGTTCCTTGAGGTATCGGAGCATGTGTTTCTCGGCGATAGGGCGGCGTTGGAGAGAGGGTCGTTTTCTGCACGTTAGCAGCGGCTTTGCAAAGCGCAAGAAAAGGGATGAACGGCCAAGGCGTCAAAAAAAAGTTAGCCCAAAAATGACACGCTTTAAGCCAGTCAAACGTAAAAATCTATGGATAAATACCGTTCATCGCCTAGTTAAACGCCGTTAAAGCCCTTTAAAAACGGCACTTTTCTAAACCAGTCAATGACTTGATATCAAAAGGCCAAGCTCCGTCGAGTTTGCCAACACTGACAACTGTCATTTTGCTGACACGCTTTTCTGAAGCTGCGCTATACCCCTCTAAACAGTTTCATCCGAGTTACATCAACCGTCTTGCGAGGCGCGCCAAAAATGGACGTGAGCGTATTTGGTACGGGGTACGTGGGATTGATTCAAGCGGCTGCGTTGGCTGACGTCGGCCACCGCGTTTTGTGCATCGACATTGACCCCAACAAGATTCGTCAGCTGCAGCAAGCGGTGCCACCGATCAGCGAGCCTGGGTTGTCCGAACTGCTCGAAGAGAACATCAAGAGTGGCCGGCTGCTGTTCAGTGATCAGGCCAGCGATGCGGTCAATCACGGCGAACTGATCTTCATCGCGGTAGGCACGCCAGCCGATGAAGACGGTTCGGCAGACCTGAGCCATGTACTGGCGGTCACCCGCCAGATCGCTGACTTCATGGACAGCGACCGCACCTTGATCATCAAGTCCACGGTGCCGGTCGGCACCGCCGACAAGGTCGCCGAATGTGCCCATCAGGCATTGGCTCGCCGGGGCCTGCAACAGCTGAACGTGCGAGTGGTGTCCAACCCCGAGTTTCTCAAGGAAGGCAGCGCCCTGGCCGACTGCATGCGCCCGGACCGGATCATCATCGGCACCGCCGACCCGCTAGCCCGCGATCAGATGAGCGAGCTGTATGCGCCCTTTTGCCGTAACCGCGAAAAACTGATGTTCATGGACAACCGCAGCGCCGAACTGACCAAGTACGCGGCCAACGCCATGCTCGCCACCCGCATCAGCTTCATGAACGAACTGGCCAATCTCACCGAAAGGCTGGGCGCCGACATCGAAGCGGTACGCAAGGGCATCGGTTCGGACCCTCGCATCGGTTATCACTTCATCTACCCCGGATGCGGCTTCGGCGGTTCATGCTTTCCCAAGGACCTGCGCGCCCTGCTGCATACCGCCGAACAGAGCGGCATGCCCCTGCGCCTGCTGCGCAGCGTCACCGACGTCAACGACAGCCAGCGGCACATTCTCTTCGAGAAACTGACGCAACAGTTCTCCGGTGGCCTGGCCGGCAAGTCGATTGCGATTTGGGGCCTGGCTTTCAAACCCAATACCGATGACATGCGCGAAGCCCCCAGCCGCTACCTGATGGAGGCGCTGTGGCGCGAAGGCGCTCGGGTCCATGCCTACGACCCGGAGGCTATGTCCGAATGCCGCCGCCTCTATGGCTACCGCAAAGACCTGAACCTGTGCGCCACCCGCGACGACACCCTGGAGGATGCAGACGCCCTGGTGATCTGCACCGAGTGGAAGAACTTCCGGGTCGTGGATTTCGCTCTGTTGGCCAACAAGTTGCGCGCCCGGGTCATCATCGATGGCCGCAACCTGTACAACCCCGAACACCTGGCCGCCGCCGGCCTCTTGTATCGCGGCATAGGGTTACGTCACACCGTGCCCAGCACTCTGCCCCAGGGGCCACGGGCGTGAACATTCTGGTGACCGGCGCAGCCGGTTTCATCGGCGCCCATTGCGTGCTGCGGCTGCTGCGCGACGGCCATCAGGTGTGGGGGCTGGACAACTTCAACGACTACTACGACCCGCAGCTCAAGCACGATCGCGTGGCATGGGTGAAGGACCAGGCTGGGGACTTTACGTTGGCACGGGTAGACCTGACCGACGCCTCGGCCATCGATGAGTTGTTCCAGTCACACCGCCCCGACGTGGTGATTCATCTCGCCGCCCAAGCCGGCGTGCGTTATTCCCTGGAGAATCCCCGGGCCTACGTCGACAGCAATCTCACCGGGTTCCTGAACATTCTGGAGAGCTGCCGTCGCCATCCGGTCAAGCACCTGATCTACGCCTCCTCAAGCTCGGTGTATGGCGCCAACCAGCGCACACCTTACTCAGTACAGGACGGCGTGGACCATCCGCTGTCGCTGTATGCGGCCAGCAAGAAAGCCAACGAGTTGATGGCCCACAGTTACAGCCATCTGTTTGGCATCCCATGCACCGGCCTGCGGTTTTTCACGGTGTACGGCCCCTGGGGCCGGCCGGACATGTCGCCGATCCAGTTCGCCCGCGCCATCGCCGAAGGCCGCGTGTTGCAGTTGTTCAACCATGGCGAGCACCAGCGCGATTTCACCTACATCGACGACATCGTCGAAAGCATCGCCCGGCTGATCGAACGCCCGCCCCATGCCACGCCACAGTGGGATCGCGATCAACCGGACCCGGCCACCAGCGCGGCGCCCTGGCGGATCTACAACATCGGAGGGCAGCACCCGGTGGCGCTGCGCACCTATGTAGCGCTGCTGGAAAAGCACTTGGGGCAAACCGCCCGGATCGAACTGCTGCCCCTGCAACCGGGGGATGTGTTGAACACCTGCGCCGATGCCAGCGACCTGGCACGGGCCACCGGTTTTCAGCCGCGCATCGAGCTGGACGAGGGCCTCGGCCGCTTCATCGACTGGTTCCTCGATTACTACGCCCTGCCTATCGCCGACACCGCTTGCAGCCAAACGCTTGCGACCAACCTTCAGCGGAGGAGTCTATGACCCGACATGAACAAAGCATCCCTATCACCGCCCGCGGGGGCGACAAGCGTGTCGATCCCGAGCACCGCCGACGCCTGGATGCGGCCATCCATCGTCAGGGCCGTGGCTGGCTGACCGGTCGCGACGGCGGTCGACCCTGGACGGTCTCACGCACCAATCGGGTGGTGGCCTGTCTCGGCGCGCTGTCAATCCTGGTGCTGCTCAGCCCGCTGCTGCTGGGCCTGGCACTGCTGATCAAGCTCTCAAGCCCCGGTCCCGTGCTGTTCGTGCAGAAACGCACCGGATACCGCGGCCGGGTCTTTGGCATGTACAAGTTTCGCACCATGGTGGCTGATGCCGAGGCGCTCAAGGAGTCACTGCGCCACCTCAACAAGCACGGCGCCGATGCCATCGACTTCAAGATCGACAACGACCCGCGCATCACCCCCGTCGGCCGGTTCCTGCGACGCAGCAGCCTCGACGAGTTACCCAACCTGATCAATGTGGTGACCGGCGACATGCGCCTGGTCGGCCCGCGGCCGACCTCGTTCAATGCCTACCGCTACAAGGACAACCATCTTGTCCGCCTGAGCATCTACCCCGGCCTGACCGGCCTGTGGCAGATCTCCGGGCGCAGCAACATCGACTTCGACCAGCGCGTGGAACTGGACCTCAGCTACATCGCCGAACAAAGCCTGTTGCTGGACTTGAAGATCCTGATGATCACCCCTTTCAAAGTTTTCAGCGGCCACGGAGCGAGTTAAATGGACGGTTCAACCAATATCCTGAGCATCGCAAGCCCGAGCGAGACCAACCTGACCTCAACCGTGCTTGACCCATCCATACGGATTCTGCTTCTGACGGCCGCTAACACCGGCACCGGAACCAGTACCAGTGCCATGGCCCTGGCCGCTCAACTGGCGCAGATGAGCAGCGGCCGCGTACTGCTGGTGGACGCCAGCCAGTCGCCGCGCAACCTCAGCCAGCAATTGTCGCTGCACAAGGAGCGCGGCTTCAGCGACCTGCTGTTCAACAGCCTCGCACCGCCCTTGTTGCAGGACTGCGTGGTGCAGACCTCCAGCCTGCCCTTCGACGTGCTGCCCAACGGTCGTCTGGGGCGCAATGCCGAGCGCCTGAACCCCGAGCAGCTTCGCCCGTTGTTCAAGCAACTGGCCGGGCAGTACCGCTTTGTGGTGATCGACGCTGACGCGGTGTACTCGGCCTCCGACACCCTGGTCATGAGCACCCAGGTGGACGGCGTGGTGCTGGTGGTACGCGGTGAAGACACCCGCTGGGAGGTGGCCCAGGCCGCTCGCCTGCGTCTGACCCAGGCCGGTGCCAAGGTGGTGGGCAGCGTGTTCAACCGCCGCAAGTACTACATGCCCAAGTGGCTCTACAACAACCTGTAAGCCTGCAAAAAGGATGACGAGATGAACGCCAGATTGCTTGTCCTGCTGCTGTTGCCGCTTGCCGGTTGCACCAGCCACACCGAAACCCGCTCCATGCCGGTGCAGATCCTCACGGCCGCACCGGCCAACGCCCAGGCCACCGACATGCCCCGGGTCGAACAGACCTTGCGTCCCCAGGATGTGCTGGATGTGATCTTTCACATCAGCACCAGCGGGTCGGATGCCTACCGGGTCCAGCCAGGTGACCAGGTGGCCTTGAACTTCACCGCCGCCAGCCAGCTCAACGGCGCACAACAGGTCATGCCCGACGGCACTATCGAACTGCCGGGGGCCAACACCTCGGTAAAAATCGCCGGCCTGACCACGGACGAAGCACGCCTTGAGGTACAGCGTGCCTATGACCGCAAAATGTTGTTCCAGCCCAACCGCAATCAATTGACGGTGCAGGTCACCAGCCCGTTGAGCAACGAGACAAAACTGCGCAACACCCTGACCCACCCGGGCACCGGCATGAGTCGGGAGATCACCGTGGGCACCGACGGCTACGCCAGTTTTCCGGAAATCGGCTCCGTGCCGCTGCAAGGCATGACCGTCAACCAGCTGGAAACCTTCCTCAATGAACGCTACGCCAAACTGCCAGGACGCATGTCCGTCAATGTGCTGCTCAAGTCCACCGCTGGTAACGAAATCTATGTTCTGGGCGAAGTCGCCCAACCCGGTTCCTATCCGATCCGTCGGCCAGTCTCGGTCCTTGAGGCGCTGACCATGGCCCGGGGCTCGAACATCAAGGCGCGGCTCGATTCGGTGGTGATCATGCGCCGCAACGGTAATCAGGTCGAAGCGCGCAGCTACGACGTGGAGAAGGCACTGGACGGTGACGCGTCGCAAATTGCCTACCTGCAACCGGACGACATGCTCTACGTGCCCAAGACCAAGCTGGCCAGCGCCGGCGAACTGGCCCGGCAACTGGCCGACGTGGTGCTGTTTCAGGGCGTGGGGTTCAGCTTCGGCTACCGCGTCGACAACAAAGGCAGCGACAACTGAAACTCAGGTGATTGATCATGAACCCCAAGGAAAACTATCTGCATGAGTTCTTCAGGATTTTCTTCGCCAACAAGCAATGGGTGAAGCGCATCTTCCTGATCTTCGCCGTGATCGCCCTGGCGCTGCCGTTGATGCTCAAACAGAGCTTCGACATCACCGCCCAGGTCATCGTCCAGTCGAAAAAACTCTCCCAGGGCGACGCCACCACGTCGCTGAACCAGGAAGACGCCACCTTCATTCCACCGTCCCTGGCGGACATGGAAACCGAGAGCAATATCCTGCGCTCGCCGGCCCTGATCCGGCAGACCATCAGCACCCTGCGCGACCAGGGCGAGTACAGCCCCAGCCCCGGCATCTTCAACAAATGGGTGAGCGAGCCGCTCAAGCACTATGTCACCACGCCGCTGCGCGAGTATGTCGTCAACCCGCTGCGCGACGGCCTGGGACTGGAAGTCGATCCAGTGCGAGATACCACGCTCGACATGCTGACCGACGAAGCCATCGCCAACCTGAAAATCGAAACCCTGCCAGGCTCCAACGTCATCTCCATCGTCTACAGCTTCGGCGACCCGGCCCAGGGCACTCGGTTCGTGGCGCAACTGCTGGAGAACTACCTCTCCAGTCGCCAGGACCTGCAATCGATCGAGCTGCCGCAAGCCTTCTATGAGCAAAAGAAAACCCAGTACCAAACTCGCCTAGACGGACTGGAAGGCACTCGCCTGGCGCTGCTTGAAGACGTCAGTTCCTCCGATCCCAAGGAGGAGATCACCTTCCGCCTGAACGCCATCAACACCGAAGAACAGGCCTTGAACCTGTACCGCGATCGTCTGCTGCAAAGCCAGCGCTGGCTCGATTACCTCAAGACCAGCCTGACAGCGGCGAACAGCTCGCGGTTCAACGACTACACCTTCCCCTTCACCTTCACCACCACCGTGGACAACATCGCTTTCGAAGACAGGGAGATCAAACAACTGGGTGAGCAACTGACCACCCAGGTCAGCCGCTACATGAATGACCTGGCGATCTTCCAGCCCGGCAGCGAACCGATGCTGTTGACCCGCGAACAGATCGCGCGCACTCGCCAGCAGTTTCTCAAAGTGGTGAGCAACCGGATCCAGGAGCGCACCAACGACCTGGCAGTCGTCAGCTCGGTGATCGACCAGAAAACCGCGCGCATCGCCGAGTTCAAGGAGCGCATCCATCAGTTGCAGCAAACCCAGAGCAAGCTGCGGCAGATGGACACCGAGATCAATGCCCTGCATGCGGCATTTTCCACCTACGCCCAACGGTTCGCCGAGAGCAGCACCGCTCGGGCGCTGGACAACGACCTGTCCAACGCTCGCGTCCTGAGCCCGCCGTTCGAACCGACCGCCGCGGCGTTTCCCAAGCCAATGCTGATTATTGCGTTCGGTCTGTTCAGCGGCTTGCTCCTGGCGATCGCCCTGGTCTATGTGCGTGAGTTCTTCGACCATCGCTTCAAGCACCCTGCCCAGATTACCCAGCAACTGGATGTACCGGTGCTGCTGGTGATCAACGAGCAGACCCCCGACCAGGTCAACCCGCACCGCAACTGGAGCCTGCCCAGCCTTGTCCATTGGGTGCGCAATTGAACGCGCCGGTGGGCCCGACTTGCCGCAGCAGCGCCCTGCCGATCATTCATTTGCTCGACAGCGGCGGCTTCTACGGGGCCGAACGGATGTTGCTCGATCATTGCCTGGCCACGCCGGGGCAGCACCAAGTGCTGTTCCTGGCGGCGCCGCCGACGTTGATCACGCGCTTTCGCCAAGCCGGAGTCGATTGCCGCCACTGCGCCAGTTGGGCCGAGCTGGTGCAGCACCTGCGCCAGCGACGGGAGGAGCAGCCGCTGATCAACACCCATAACTTCAAGGGTCTGCTGTTCGGCTGGGCCGCGGCCACGCTGCTGCGCTTGCCCCTGGTCATCACCCAGCACGGCTTCACCCCGCGCAGCACCAAGCAACGGTTCTACACCTGGCTGAGCCTGCAACTGTGCCGGACCGCCTCGGTCAAGCGCGTGGTCTGCGTGGCCGAAAGCATTGCCGTGCTGCACCGCCAGGCCAGCGTGCGCGCGGAAAAACTCGACGTGATCCCCAACGGCCTGCCGTCGGTCACAGCACCGCTGCCTCATCGTGACGACAGGCTGCGCTGGCGGGTCGGCTACGTCGGTCGCTTGAGCCACGAGAAAGGCCCGGACCTGTTCCTCGACGCCATGATCCCGCTGTGCCAGCGGCATGCATCGCTGCACGCGGTGATGCTCGGCGACGGCCCGGAACGTCAGGCCTTGCTCAAGCGCATTGCCGACGCAGGCCTGCCGACTCGCATCGAGCTGCCCGGTTATCAGACCGACATGAACCCCTGGTGGAGTCAGCTCGACGCGCTGGTGATCAGTTCGCGTACCGAAGGCACACCGATGATTCTGCTCGAAGCGATGCAGGCCGGAGTGCCGGTGGTGGCGTTCGGCGTGGGGGGCATTCCCGATGTGCTGCAGGACCGTCACAACGGCCTGCTCGCGACGCCGGCCGACAGCGCCGAACTGGCCCGGCAGATCGAAACACTGTTTGGCGAACCGCCCCTGGCGCGGATCCTGGCCGACAACGCGCGCCGCACCCAACGGGACCGCTATGACCTGCGCGCCCTGGCCGAACGCTGGTCGCAGCTCTATATCCGCACGGCACGGGAGGCTCGTCCATGATTGTCCCGCTCTCAATCGTCAGCCTGCTGGGCGTGGTTTGCCTGGTGTTGCTGGCCAGCCCCTATCCCTTCCTGGCGCCGGGAGCGGTGCTCGGCCTGGTGGGCGTCGCCGTGCTGTACCGCAAACCCGGCTGGGGCTTGTTGGGCATTGCCGCGCTGGTACCGTTCGAAGGTCTGTTCAAGGAGAATGCTTTTTCAGGCAGCAAATTCTTCGGCGTGGCGCTGATTCTGATCCTGATGCTGCAACTGGCCCTGCGTCAGATCCCTTCGTCACGCTTGCGCAGCAATATCTGGCGGCCACTGATCGCCTTCATGATGCTCTATGGCCTGAGCCTGTTGCTGTCGCAGAACCTGGGCCTGTCCATGACCCATTTGCGCGAACTGATGGTGGGGCTGATTCTGTTCGTGATCACCCTGCTGATCGGTCGCGAGCTGAACCTGGACCTGTTCTGCCGGCTGATGACCCTGAGCGTGAGCACCACCTGTGTGCTGGCCATGTTCTCGGCCAAATACCAGGACCAGGGCCGCGCATCTGGCCTGTTGGAAGACCCGAACACCTTTGCCCTGTTGATCGCCTTTACCGTGCCGCTGGCATTGTTGCTGGTATTACGCAGCCCGAACCTGTTGCACCGGTTATTCTGGGGTGGCTGTTTCATCCTGCTGCTGGGCGGCATGACCAAGACCGAATCGCGCTCAGGGCTGGTGGTGCTATTGCTGAGCCTGGTGATTGGCCTCTATCACTATCGTGCACAACTGCCGCGCATCCGCCCGCGACACCTGGGCTTCGCCATGTTCGGGCTGGCCATCCTGACTCCCTTGGGGATCGCGGTGATGCCGGCCGGCTACGTGGCGCGCATCCAGTCGCTGAGCATCCTCAGCGCTGGCGCCAGTGCCCACAAAGACGAATCCCTGGGCCGACGCGCCTCGTACATCGTGGTCGGCAGCCAAATGATCCGCGAGAACCCAGTGCTGGGCAGCGGTCCGGGCACCTTCCCGCTGCACTACGCGCCCACCGGCTACGCCAAGGCGTTCTCGGCCAATCGCAAGCTGGGGGATCTGTATCGCCGGGCCCATAACACCTATCTGGAAATCTTCAGCGAGATCGGCATCCCGGGCGGGCTGATGTTCGTCGGCATGCTCGGCCTGGGCCTGTACAACCTGCTGCGCGCCCGCCAGCTCTGGTTGCAGCGGCGGGACTGGACGCAGGCAGACTTGGTGACGCACCTGGGCATGAGCTTCCTGTCGCTGACGCTGTTTTTGATGTTCCTCAGCGCCCCCAACCATAAGTTGCTGTGGATCATGCTCGCCCTCACCAGCGTGTTGCGCTACGACGCCGAACAGGCAACACCGCAGGAGGCCCGGCCATGACCTGCATCAGCATTGTGATCCCGATGTTCAACGAGGCCCGACACATTGGCCGTACGTTGCAGGCGGCGCAGGAAGCCGCCCGCCAGGCGCAGATGGACTGCGAGCTGATCGTGGTGGACAACGGCTCCGACGATCATGGCCCGCGCATCGCCAACGAACTGGGCGCGCGCGTGCTGATCGTGCCTGGCGTGCACATCGGCGCCCTGCGCAACCGCGGTGCGGCCGTCGCTCACGGGGAATGGCTGGCGTTCATCGACGCCGACATCGAGATGCCGGCCAACTGGCTCACGCTGTTACTGGAACTCCAAGGCCAGGGCGATGTGCTGGGCCTGGACTTGGACACCCCCGCTCAGGCGCCTTGGTTCGCTCAAGCCTGGCAACGCCGAAGCCAACGCCCAGGCTCGCGTCCATTGCACCGGGTGCAGTGGCTGCCCAGCGCCAACCTGTTGTTGCGTCGCCAGTGGTTTGAGCAGGTCAGGGGGTTCGACGAAACCCTGCGCACGGGCGAAGACAAGGATTTTTCCCTACGCCTGCGCGACGCCGGGGCGCAATTGCTGCTGGTCAATGAAAGCGTGGCCCTGCATTGGGGCTACGAAGGCAGTTGGCGGGAGTGGATGAGCAAGGAACTGTGGCGCCAGGGCAGCCATTGGCAATTGTTGCGCAGCCATGGTCCGAGCCTGCGTCTGCTGCGCTTTCCCGCGCTGTCCATCGGTGCCTGGGGCCTGGACTTTCTGGCGTTGGTCGCCCTGTTCCAGGGCCAGCCACGCATTGCCCTGATGCTGCTGTTGCTGACCTCCCTGCCCGCTTTGTTCCTCAGTCTGCGTCAAAGCGGGCGTAACGTGCGCCTGACGCTGCAACTGTGGGCCTTGCACGGGGTGCGCTTGCACCTGACCGGCGCCGCGCTGCTTCTCAACCTTTGTCATTGGAACGTCAGGAGACCTGCCCGTGGCTGAATTTCTTTACTGGTCGTGCCTGTTGCTGCCGGTGTACGCCTACCTCGGTTATCCGCTGATGCTGAGCCTGCTGGCGCCGCTGTTTCCGCTCCGGCGCTACGGGCCGGCGTTGCCGATGAACGTCAGCATTGTCATCGCCGCCCATAACGAGGCACGGCACATCGAAGAGAAGCTGCGCACGTTGCTGGCCCAGGACTACCCGGCGCGCTCGCTGCAAATCATCCTGGCCAGCGACGGTTCCACCGACGACACGGTGGCCTGCGCTCGGCAGGTCATCGACCCGCGTATCACCGTGCTCGACCTGCCGCGCCAGGGCAAGGCCGCTGCCCTGAATACCGGCGTGGCCCACAGCACCGGAGAGATTCTGGTGTTCACCGACGCCGACAACCAATGGGCCGACGATACCCTCGGGCACCTGCTGGCCCCGCTGGACGATCCGGAAGTCGGCGCCTGTGCCGGGCACATGGAAATCCCCGTGCCGGGCAAGGGCCTGAGCCTGGGCGATAGCTTGTATCGGCATTACGAAGGCTGGCTGCGTCAGGTGGAGAGCCGCACAGGCTGCATGGTCTCGGCCGATGGCGCCTTGCTGGCCTTGCGGCGCGAGCTATTTGAACCCATACCGGCGCAGGTCAACGACGACTTCTTCCTGAGCACCTGTGCGCCGGCGGCGGGTAAATCCATCGTGTATGCGCCACTGGCCCGGGTCACCGACCAGGGTGTAGACGAAGCCGACAAACAGTTTCGCCGTCGCCAGCGGGTCACCGTGGGCGGCCTGCAAAGCCTGGCCCAGCGCCGGCAGTTGCTCAACCCCCTGCGTCACGGGCTCTACGCCATCGGCCTGATCAGCCACAAACTGATCCGTCGTCTGGCGCCAGTGTTGCTATTGCCGCTGCTGCTGAGCAACGCCTGGCTGTGGAATGAACATCTGTTCTATCGCCTGAGCCTGGTGGCGCAACTGCTCGGCTACGCCATCGCAATGATCGGCTTACTGGACGTAAGCCACCGCTTGCCCAGGCCCTTTCGCCTGGCCGCGTTCGTGCTGGTGACGCTGGCGGGCATGAGCATCGGGCTGTGGCAGTTTCTGCGAGGTCATCGTTATAGCCAATGGAACCCCGAGCAGAACCGCTAAGGAGACGGCCCATGTCCATCAAACAAGTCTTCAAGCGCACCGGCGGCTGGCTGTACCTGAACACCTCCCTGGGTCGTGGTCCGTTGCGTGGTGCCGGCGTGATTCTGATGCTGCACCGGGTCCTTAACAATGACCGCGCCGCCGAGCTGCCCCATCGCAACGAATTGTGCGTGGGGCCAGAAGCCTTCGAGCATTTGCTGATCTGGCTGCAACGCTATTTCGAATGCGTGCCCTTGATGAGCCTGCTGTTGGCGGACCCTGAAAGCGTCCCGAATCGCCCGCGAGTGGCGCTGACCTTCGACGACGGCTGGCGCGACAACGCGATGAATGCCTTTCCTTTGCTGCGCCAATACCAGGTGCCGGCGAGTATTTTCCTGTCCACCGATTTCATCGGCAGCCGCCAGCACTTCTGGTGGGAAAGCATTGGCGAAACCCTGTGGGGCAGCCATGGACAAGTGGCGCGACATTCATTGATCGAGCATTTGCAGCACGCCGGCCGACCGTTGCCGGTGATGCTCGACGACCTGGATGACCAGCGCCGCAGCCTGTCGCTGATGCACTATCTGCAGAGCCTCAAGAGCCTTGACCCGCAGGTTTTGAACGATCTCACCGACGCCTGCCCCACGGGCGCCCAACCCCAGGCCCTGGACTGGTTCCAGGTACGGATGCTGGAAGATTCCGGGCTCATCCGCTTCGGCCCCCATGGTGCCAGCCACGCGATTCTCACCGCGCTGGATGATCAGCGCCTGCACGAAGAGCTGAGCCGCAGTCGGGCGGCCCTGGAGAACGGATGCGCCCAGCCGCTGCCGGTGTATTGCTACCCCAATGGCGATCACGATGAGCGCGTGCGTCAACAGGTGGCGGCCCACGGCTTTCCATTTGCCCTGGGCACCGAAACCGGCTTGTATCGCACCGACGGCGACCCGTTGAACCTGCCGCGCTTCGGCGTCAGCCAACGCAACGCCCAGCACCCTGAATTGCTGGCTTGGCGCATTCGCCGGGGGACACGCCCATGAGCCGCGGCCACTACCTCAAGCATCTGGCCCTGAGCATGGGTACACGCCTGGCGATGATTGGCCTGCGCCTGCTGCGCAATGTGCTGCTGGCGCGGATCCTTGGGCCCAGTGAACGCGGGCTGTTCGCACTGCTGAGCACGCTGCCGGACCTGATCAGCGCCGTCACCAGTGGCGGCTTGAATTCGGCCGTGGGCTATCAAGCGGCTCAACAACGCTCGATGGGCCTGCTGCTCAGCCAGGTGCTGGTCTTCGGCTGCCTGTTGGCCGGGTTGTTGACGGTACTGGTCGTGGCGCTGGTGCGCGAATTCGGCGGCGAACTGGACATCACCACGCAGTTGGGGCTGTTGGCGTGGCTGCTGCTGTTGGCGGTGCCGTTGACCGTGCTCAAGAGCGGCCTGCTGACCCTGCACAATGCCTCCGGCGGCGTTGGCGCCTTCAATGCCCTGCGACTGATGGAGTCCCTGGCACCGCTGTTGCTGTTCCTGGCGCTGTTCTGGATGTGGAAAGACACTGCCCTGGAAGCGGCGCTGATCAGTTGGTTGGCAGGTCTGAGCCTGGTGGTGTTGGCCGGTTGGGTCTGGCTGCGGCGGGACCACCCGTTCACCTTGCAATGGGATCGCTCCCACCAGAAGGAGCTGTTGCGCTACGGCGCCCGCAGCCACCCCGATTTGATGTTCCAGCAAGTGGTACTGCGCTCGGATTACCTGTTCATCGGCGCCCTGCTGGGCAGCACTGCCCTGGGCCATTACGCCATGGCCAGCGCCGCCGCCGAACTGCTGCTGATCGTGCCGGAGGCGGTTACCACACCGCTGATGAAGCGCCTGCTGCAGCAGGACTCCGACATGAAACGCCTGACGCCTCTGGCCCTGCGCCTGACCGCCACGGTCATGCTCGGCGCCTGCCTGGGCATGGCACTGATTGGTGAATGGCTGATCGTCACGCTGTTCGGCGCGGCCTACCAACCGGCGTATCCCGCCTTGCTGGCGCTGCTGCCGGGGCTGTTCGGGCTGTGTTACGCGAGCATTTTGCGCCTGGACCTGCTGGGCAAGAACCGCCCTGGTACGGTTTCGCTGCTGATGGGGGTTGGGGCGTTATTAAACCTGGCGTTGAACCTGATCCTGATTCCGCGTTACGGCATCGTCGGGGCCGCCGCGGCTTCTTCGGTCGCCTATATGACCGTGACCATCGCGCTACTGGCGATGTACTGCCGCCTCAGTGGCGTGGCGTTGTGGCAGACGCTGATCATCCTGCCCAGTGACCTGCTGCCGATGCGGCAGATGCTGATGGGGAAATCCGCATGAACGCCGTCGTCAGGCAGACCGCCATCGCGCGCAGGCTCGCTCCCACAGGGCCCGGCGCCGGGCACAAAAACTGCGGTCGCTACACCTCCACTGTGGGAGCGAGCCTGCTCGCGATGGCGGTCTGCCCGGTGCCTATGCAAACCCGTCAGATCGGGTTTCTCCTGCCCGCAGACACCCTGTTTTGCCATGGATTGGAGCACACCCCTTTTCTCCCAACATACCACCCGTCAGGAGGCACCATGAAGTCCCTGCAAAAATTGCGTGATCGCATCCAGAAGAAAGGCCTGCGCGCCGTGTTCAAACAGCTGTGCAGGCGCTACGTGTATTTCCACTCCCGACTGGTGTGGCTGGAGCACGATGTGCGGATCCCGCTTCCCCCGCATAACCTCAAGCCCTATCCACCAATGCGCCTGGAGTTCATCACGGTCAGCAATGCCGACGCGTTTGCCCGGCACTTTGGCGACCGCGTCGAAACCATGCGCGAGCTCGCGGCCGAAGGCTACACAGGCTTGATGTACCTGGATAGTGAGGGCGACACCGTGGGTTTCGCCTGGGGTAGTACGCGAGACTATTTCGACCGCCATTTCTATCGCTGCAACTTCCCGATCCAGCCTGGCGAGTACTTTCAGTTCGGTGGCGAGATGATCCGTGCCTACTGGGGTTCCAGGATGTCGGCGGACATGCAGTTGGAAATCTGGAAGATCATGGCAGACAAAGGTTGCGACACCATGGTCGATGTCTGCGACTTGCAAAACATCCCGGCGATCAAGATGCATCTGCGCATGGGCTTCCAGGAACGCGGCAAGATCACCCATGTGTATCGCCTGTTCGGTCACTGGCGGTTTTTCCGTGACACGTTTTACCGCGGCTCGGTTCTGGGCGCTTTTCAGAAACCGGCCCAGTCGGTTGCATCGGCTGCGGCGGCCTGATGGCCATGGCGATACGGCTCCAATGGTGTCGTTCCTTGCCGCCTCAGCGGCGTGGCGCCGTGGCAGACACAGATCATCCTGCCCAGCGACTTGCTACCGATACGCCGCAGGCTGATGGGGACATCAGCATGAACGCGTTCGTCAGCCAAACCACCATCGCGAGCCAGCTCGCGATGGTGGCCACTCCCCAACCCGCCACCCGTCAGGAGGCACCATGAACGTTCTGCAAAAACTGCTTGATCGCATCCAGAAGAAAGGCCTGCGCACCGTCCTCAAAAAACTGTGCCGACGCTACGTGTTTTTCCATTCGCAACTGATATGGATGGAACGTGACCTGGTGAGCCCGATTCGCCCCTGCAAACTCAAGCCTTACTCACCGTTGCGCCGGGAAGTCATCACTACCAGCAATGCCGATGCTTTCGCCACCCACTTCGGCGACCGCGTCGAGACCATGCGTGAGCTGGCAGCCGAAGGCCACACCGGCTTGATGTACTTGGACGACAAGGGCGACACCGTGAGTTTTATCTGGGGCAGTCAACGCGACTATTTCGACCGCCACTTCTATGGTTGCTGGTTCCCGGTCAAACCGGGCGAGTTCTTCGAGTTCGGCGGTGAAATGATCCGCGCCTATTGGGGCAGTCAGTTGTCGGTGGACGTGCAACTGGATCTCTGGAAGACCATGGCCGACAAAGGCAGCGACAAAGTAGTCGATGTCTGCGATCTGGAGAATATTCCAGCCGTCAAACTGCACTTGCGCATGGACTATCAAGAGCGCGGCCAAATCACCCATGTGTATTGCCTGTTTGGCCGCTGGCGCTTTTTCCGCGACACATTCTATAGCGGCTCGCTACTGGAGGCGTTTCGCAAACCCGCGCGGCCGACCGCCACCACGGCGACGGCCTGATGTCCATGGCGATCAGGTTCCAATGGTGCCGTTCCCTGGGTGCGGACTTCCCCGCAACAGCTTATGAACAGCTGCGAACCCAGGTGGCCGACACTACACCGTTCAACACGTTGGCCTGGCTGCAAGCTGCGGAATTTGCGCTGCTGCCCGATCAGCAGCTCAATGTACTGCTTGGCTGGCAGGATCAGACACTGTGCCTGTGTCTACCGCTGATAGCGGGGCGCGAGCGCATCGGCGGGCTGCGGTTTCGGGTGTTGCGTCACTTGGGCTATCCATTGGCTGACCGCATCGCACCGCTGATACGCCTGGACGCCGAGGGGATGGCAGCAGCGCTGATGCAGATCCGCCAACATCTGCCCCATGCGCTGCTGCAGTTGAATGAAGTCACCGAGCCGGTGGGTGAAGGCAGCGTCCTCAGCGCCTGGATGGCCCTGAGCTCCACCGGGGAACGGCGGCTTAGTTGTCGGGTGCCGGTGCATTTGATCAGCGACAGCGACCGCCAGGAAATTTCCGGTGATCCGCGCTACAAGTTACGCCGGGCGCGCAAGCGGATCGCCGCCTGCGGCGCCCAGATCCGCCGGGTGACGCCGGACGCCATCAGCATGGGCCTGCTGCTGCACGACCTTGCCGAAGTGGAGGCAGCCAGTTGGAAGGGCGAAGAAGGTGTCGGTATTTTTGCCGACCCCGGGCGTCGGCAGTGGATGAATCACGCCTTCACGGCGCTCGCCGCTGAGGGCATGGTGCGGGTGGTGATGTTGGAGCTGGACGGCCGCTGCATCAGCTATCGCCTTGGCCTGCTGGACCAGGGACGGCTGTACGATTACAACCTGGCGTTCCTGCCGCAGCATGCCGATCTGGGCAGCGGCCGGGTTCTGCTTGAGGAGTGGATTCGCTGGGGGCTGGATGACAACTGGCGCTGGATCGATGCGTCGCGGGTCAGCCTGGAGAACTCCAGCCATCAACTGCATGAACGCATGACCGGACAACTGGAGCACTGGCGTTGGAGTTTTTATTCATGGCAGCCCGACGGCCTGGTATTAGGGCTGGCCTTACGGTTATGGAAAAGCCTCAAGCCGCTATTGCACAAGCGCCCCGCCGGGCAAACCGCAACAGCCGCTTCGCCATCGCCCCCCAAGCACAAGGATAATGTGAATGCCCCGCCAAGTGATCGTCAACGCTGACGACTTCGGACTCGACCTGAACGAAAACGCGCTCATCCTGCGAGCCTTCGAAGCGGGCGTGATCAGCTCGGCCACGGCCATGGCCAATATGCCGGCTTTCGAGCAAGCCTGTGAAATGGCCCGACAACCACTGCTCGACGGCCGAATCGGCTTGCATTTCAACCTCAGCTACGGCCGCCCACTGAGCCAGACCATTGCTCGGCGACCGGCGTTTTGCGACGCCAACGGCGAGTTCGACCTGGATCTCTCGCGCTACTGCCTGCGTCTCGGTTCAAAGGACCTCACCGCGGTGCAGGAAGAACTCGATGCCCAGTGGCAACGCTGCCTGGACTGCGGCCTGCGGCCCAGCCACCTCGACTCCCATCAACACGTGCATAACATCTGGCCCATTGGGGAGCTGGTGGCCCGCTTCGCCGCCCGACAGGGCGTGCCGATTCGACTGGCGCGTAACCTGGGGGCGAACCTTAACCTGCCCAAGCGCCTGTTCAAAACGCTGCTCAACCGCCGCCTGCGCAGTCTGTGCGGCGCAACGGCCGACTACGTCTGCACACCGGCCGACCTGCACCATACGGCGCCGCCGGGCCACGGTTCGCTTGAGGTGATCGTTCATCCATTGCATCTGGATGAAGATTTTGGCGACGCGAGCCTGGCGCCAGGGGACTCATTGACCCAAGTGCTGCATAGGCGCCTGGCGGGCGTGCCGAGGGTGGCGTACGGCGCGGCGGTAAAGGTTTTGAGGCTGAGCGAATATGGGGATGTGCAGTGATTCAAGAGACGCGACCAAACAGGCCATCCGAAATCCCTCCATCCTTCAGACGAATCTGATAAAAAAGCACCTTCATGTCTTGAGCAGCGAATCGCATCGATGTCTTCGACTCTTCTCTCCCGCCTTGGGCGACGCTGGCTGGCTTTGCTGTGCATGAGCGCGATGGTGGTCGGGCTGCCGGTGGGCTGTGGCGTGTTGCAGCACAAGGAGCGCGAGCTGGTATTTCGCATCGAGCCGGGTACGGCGACCTGGTTCAGCGGCTTGCCGGGCGGCGTGCAGGAGTTCGACCTCAAGCCCAAAAGCTTTAAGGCCGGGGAAAGTATCCACGGCTGGTGGTGGCCGGCTGAACGCAAGAACGCGCCGGCGATTCTGTACCTGCACGGGGTGCGCTGGAACCTGACCGGTCAGTTGTTTCGTATTCGGCAGTTAAGGGCCCTGGGCTTTTCGGTGCTGGCCATCGATTACCGTGGTTTTGGCAAAAGCCAGGGCGATCTGCCGTCGGAAGCCAGCGTCTATGAAGATGCGCGCATTGCCTGGGAGCGTCTTGAAGTGCTGCAACCGGATCCGGCCCTGCGGCTGATCTACGGCCACTCACTGGGGGGCGCCGTCGCCGTCGACCTCGCCGCGGAGCTTGGCCAGAAGGCGGCGAAAGCCGGCAGCCGCGTGCCCGCCCGAGGTCTGGTCATCGAATCCACTTTCACCTCCCTGGGCGATGTCGCCACCGCCATGGCCAACACTTCCCTGCCGGTGCGCTGGTTGCTGTCGCAGAAGTTCGACTCCATCGACAAGATTCGCGAGATCAACATGCCGTTGCTGGTGGTGCACGGCGCTGCTGACCGCTACGTCCCGCCGCGTTTCAGTGAGCAATTGTTCAATGCCGCCCAGGAGCCAAAGCGCCTGCTGCTGGTGCCAGGCGCGACGCACAACAACAGCATGAACCTGGCGGGCAGCACCTATCGGCAGGCGCTGGATGCCCTGATGAAAGCCGGGTCATCGCCAGTGGCCGGGCAACCTCATACCAGAGCGGCCAAGGCTGGCTGATCATCTTTGCCGCCAATCCCCCTGTGGGAGCGAGCCTGCTCGCGA
>NZ_JABWQV010000120.1 GCF_014268615.1 Pseudomonas tehranensis
GCAGCCTCGTTGCACTCGTCAGCTCCTACGCGGCTCCTATGCGGCTCCTACACGGTTTCTACGCGGCGCCTGCGCGCCTCAGCGGGAGCCGGCTGCTGGTTCAATGACTCATCGGCGACATGGCGGTTGCCTGTCCTAGCAGCTTCTGATCGATGTCTTCCAGACGCAGCACCCGGCCGCCGGTATCGCGGGCGAGTTTTTCTGCCGCCTGGGCGTCGGAGAAGGAAGCCAGGACCACACCCATGGCGCCTGTGAGTCCCGACCCGAGCACGAAGTACGCACTCCGCGCGTCGATCAAATGTTCATCATCCGGGGTATTCCAGTGACTGCGGCCCATGTCGTGGACGTACAGCTGGACGTCAGCCCGATGGTTCTCCGGCTGCAGCCACCAACCGAGCATTTCTGCCGGCGAGCAGAACTTCTTCACGCCGCCGGCTGCAACCGCCGCCCCCTTGGGCCCGGGAAAATCCGTGATCACCATGCCACACACGTGGCATTCATCACTGGGATGGAACGCCAGCGTCGCCTTAGAGGCCGGTGGCAACTCAGTCTTGCCGCATGCCACCAGCGCCAGGCACACCAACACCCCGGCCAGCCATCGGCCCGTCTTCACATACACCCTGTTCATCGTTATAGGCTCCCTTTATCAACGTAAGAAATCACGGGCAGCGGCGATTGAATAGCCGATAGGCCAGCCACAACGGCACAGCCATCCACAACCACAGGCACAACCAGAGCCAAGGTCCGGGCACCGGCAGGTCGCTGCCCAGGGTCAGCACCGCCGCGCCGCTGGAACCGGGGTCGAACCCCGACAGGTTGATCAACCGATACACATCGGTGGGATTGAACAGCAACAGCCAGGGCAGCAGATCCGGGCTGAAGCGGCCTTCACTCAGCACCAGCAGCGCCAGCAACGCCAGGTCAAACACCAGCACAAAGAAAAACCACACCCCCAGCGCCAGGCCGGCGGCGGTGGATTTTTCCGCAGACAGACTGCTCAGCACATAAGCCAGCCCGAGGAAAACCCACCCCAGCAGCGTGCTGGACACGATGAAGCGGCCAAACGCCCAGAGCAGCAGACTCAGCTCGATATCGTCCACCAGCAGGGCGATGGCGACCATCGCGCAGCCGAAGCCAATCAGGGTCGCCAGGGCCAGGATCAGCCCATGACCGACAAACTTGCCCAGCAGCAACTGGCCGCGCCCCAACGGATACGTCAGCAACAGCAGCAAGGTGCCGCTCTCGTCCTCGCCGACAATCGCGTCATAGGCCAGCAGCAACGCGATCAACGGCATCAGGAACGTTGCCAGGCTGGCCAGGCTCGCCACCGTCGCCGGCACCGAGGTAAAACCCAACTGGCCGGACGCTGCCGCGCCAAGCCAGGCGATGCCGATGGCCAGCACCGCGAACAACAGGCTGATCGCCAACAACCAGCGGTTGCGCAAGCCGTCACTGAACTCCTTGCGGGCCATGTTCCAGATCGGGTTCATGAGCCAGTCTCCTCAAGCGCCGCGCGAACCATGTAATGGCGGTACAGATCTTCCAGGGACGGCGGTTTGATCTCGACATCCGCCGGGTCATCCTGGGCCAGTAGCTGGCGCAGCAATTTAAGTTTGCTGCCATCGGGTGCGGACACTTGCAGCCCTTGCGCGCCCCAACCTTGAGTGGCGTGCCCTTCGCTGCGCCAATGCTGGCGAAGCCAGTCGGCCCGTGACAGGCCCGAGGCGCGGATCAGCGTCGGCAGCCCCGCGTCTTCGCGCAAGCGCGCCAGGCTGCCCAGGGCCAACAAACGCCCTTGGGTGAGAATCGCGGCGCGATTGATGTGCGCTTCCACACCCGGCAAGACATGGGAACAAAGAATGATGCTGGTGCCCTGCCAGCGCAGGCGATCGAGCAGTTGATAGAGGTCCTGGGTGGCGATGGGGTCCAGGCCAACAGTGGGTTCGTCCAGCAACAGCAGCCGCGGCTGGCCGAGCAAGGCCTGGGCCAGCCCCAGGCGTTGGCGCATGCCCTTGGAGTACGTGCGCACCCGCCGGCTGGCCGCTTCCGCCAGCCCGACCTCCTCCAGCAAGCGCTCGACCTGTTCTGGAGCCGCGCCCTTGAGCCGGGCGAAATGGCGCAAGGTTTCCAGCCCGCTCAACTGCGGGTAAAACATCACGTTTTCCGGCAGGTAACCGAGCATTCGCCGCACCCCCGGATCACTGGGCGCCCGGCCAAATACCCGCACCTGACCCTCACTGGCCCGGAGCAGGCCGAGTATCAGCTTCATGGTGGTGGTCTTGCCCGCACCGTTATGCCCGAACAGGCCGAGCACTTCGCCCTGGGCCAGGTCCAGGTTCAGCCCGCGCAACACGGCGACATCGCCATAGCGCTGACTGACGCCTTCAATCTCGACGACGTTCAAGACACGTCCTCCTGAGCACTGTTGCGTAGCGGGGGTTGGCGCGGCGCCTCCATCAATGGATGGCTGTCCATCACCCCAGGGGATTTCATCACCGGGAACGCCCGCTGCACCCAGCGCAGCAGCTCGATACCCGGACTGTTCATCAACAGCCGAACCTGGGGGTACAGCCACAGCAGGCGATCGACGTTGTCGTTGGGCTCATAGGCCACGTCCCCGAGCCCGTCGCCGTTGCGATCCCAGCCGAGGTAGTCACTCCAGTAATTGCCGCGCCCGTCCACCGACCATTCCTGCAGCCGCGTGGCCACGTATTTGACCTGGCGCTGGTTGCCGGCGAAAACGTTGCCGGTGATGCGGTTGTCCTCCGAGCCGGCGGTCAGGTGGATGCCCACCGCGCTGCGCTCGAAATGATTGCCTTCGATGCGGTTGAACAATGAGTTGTAAATGAACAGGGCCTTGCCCTCGGCACCGCTGATCATGGTGTCGCCGGTGGACCCGTCGCGAACATCGGTAACCACGTTGTCGCGCAGAGTGGAATAGGTGATGTAGTTCATCAGGATCCCGTAGTTCTGATCCTGTTCGGAGCGGTTGCCGATGACCGTCAGTTGGCGGCTTTGCATCAAGGCATAACCGGTGCGGGTGCGCCGGGTGATATTGCCCAACAGACGGTTATCGTTGGCGAACATGTAATGCACGCCATAGCGCAGATCCTCCAGGAGGTTGCCCTCGATCAGGTTGCCGTTGGAGGTATCGATGTAGATGCCGTCGCGAGTCTCGCGGACCTGGTTGCCGATCACCCGGGCACCGTGTACCGCGTACAAGTGGATGCCGTTACCCCGGTCCTGGGAGCGCAGCCCGGGATCGCCCTGGATGCGGTTATCGATCAGGCTGACATCCCGCGTGCCATCGACCCAGATACCGAAACCCGGGCCCTGCATGCGGTTGGCACGCACCACGGCCCCCTGGGCGCCAGGCTGGATGAACACCGCAGCATTCATGGCCGTGAGGTCATGCCCCCAGTCCAGGAAGGTGCAACCCTGGATCTGCACGTTGGGCGCGCGAATGATCAAGGCATTGCCCTGGCCCTGCCCCTGGAATACGGCGTGCGGCGCACACGTCAGGGTCATCGGCTGGTCAATGCTGAACGACCCCCGGTACTGCCCCGCGGGCAGGCGCCATTGCCGTTCACCGTCGGCCTGCAACGGCAGGTCGGTGATCGGCTGCGGCGCTGCAAGCGCGCCGCCCGCCAGGAGGAGCACCAGGGCAATGACCGGTGCGCGAGCGTAGCCCGCGGGCTGTTGCTGGTTGCCGGTCATTTAACCTGCCTCCTCGATGAACCTGCTCAGGCCTTCTCAACCAGCATGCGTCCGACCATTTCCATGTGCAGGGCGTGGCAGAACCAGCTGCAGTAGTACCAATGCAAACCGGCCTTGTCGGCGATGAAGGTGATGGACGAGGTCTGTTGCGGGCTGATCTCCATGCTCACGCCGTGGTTGGTCATGACAAAGCCGTGGGAGACGTCTTCGATCTGGTCAATATTGGTGATTGTCACCGTCACCTCGTTGCCTTGCTTGACAGTGAACTCTGTCAGGCCATAGGCCGGCGCCATCGAGGTCATGTACACCCGCACCTTGTTGCCGTCGCGAATGACCTTGTTGTCGGTCTCCAGGTTGATGCCGTCCTTCTTGGCCAAGGCCACGGTTTCGGCAAAGTACGGATCGGTGCGGCTCCAGATTTTCTGGGTCTTGATCTGGTCACGCCGGGCGAGAATGCAGTCGTGGGGTTCGGCGAAAGCCGGGCCGTCGTGTACCAGCTTCATCTCGTCGCCGGAAATGTCGATCAGTTGGTCGTTCTCCGGGTGCAGCGGACCGGTGGGCAGGAAGCGGTCCTTGGAGAATTTGCACAGGACCACCAGCCATTTACCGTCCGCCTCACTGGTTTCGGTCAGGGACGCGTGGTTGTGGCCGGGTTGGTACTGCACGTCGAGTTTTTGCTTGATGTAGTTGACCTTCTCGCCCTTGTAGGCGCGGATGGCCTCGTCCATGTTCCATTTGACCACCTGACTGTCGATGAACAAGGTGGTGTAGGCGTTGCCGCGCCCGTCGAAGGTGGTATGCAGCGGCCCCAGGCCCAACTCCGGCTCTGCGACGATCACCTCGCGAGGGTCTTTGTAGCGGTCGTCGAACAGGTCATCCAGCCGGTCGATGGCGATCATCGAGACGGTAGGCGACAGCTTGCCGTTGGCGATGAAGTATTTGCCATCGGAGGAGGTATTGAGCCCGTGAGGGTTCTTCGGCACCGGAATGTAGCGGGTGAACGCGCTGTCCTTGCCATCGGTTTTACGGCCATCGACCACCGGCACCTTGGAGCCGTCCAGGGTGATGAACTTGCCGGCCTTGATCGCCGCTTCGATGCGCGGGATGTTGAACACCACCACCCAGTCGCGCTCGTTGCGCATCATACCGCCCAGGTCGTAGGCCTTCTCGGAGTTGTAGCAGGTGCTGGCGGCGTACTTGCCGGTGTAGTCGGCGTCGGAGTTGTCCAGGTTGCCATCGACGATCACCTGGAAGGCCATCTCCATCTTCTCGGCATCGATGGCGTTGAACATCGTGTAGCTGTTCTTGTCTTGCAGGTCGAAAGTTCGGCCGTCATTGGGGTGCGGGATCACGAATTCGGCGTTGGCGAACACGTACTTGGTGTACGGCACCTTTTGCAGGCGCAGGCCATGGATGGCTTGCACGTTGGGCACGGTGAGAATCTTGTCGCACTTCATGATGTCCAGGCGAATGCGCGCGACCCGGGAATTGGCCTTGTCGTTGATGAACAGGTATTTGCCGTCGTATTTGCCGTCGGTCATGGAGATGTGCGGGTGATGGCAGTCGCCGTTCTGGTACTTGGCGCTGTCACCCAGGATGCGCTTGCTTTCGTTGGTCAGGCCCCAACCGGTGGCCGAGTCGACGTTGAACACCGGAATACGCATCAGCTCGCGCATGGACGGCACGCCCAACACCCTCACTTCGCCCTGATGGCCACCACTCCAGAAACCGTAATAGTCGTCCAGCTCGCCGGGGCCGACGTGTACTTTGGACTTGGCCTCCTTGGCTGCTGCGGCCCAGGACTCTCGAGTAAAGACCGCGCCACCCAACGCCGTGGCGCCGGCCAGCACCGCGCCAGTCACCGCGCTGGTGCCCAGGAAACCCCGACGACTGACGCCCTTGGGCGCTTCGACCGTGCCGCTGGTTTCGGTTTTTTTATCGCTCATGCTGTGTGCTCCATGAAAAATGAAAGGGTCAAGGGACAGGCCATTGGCAACCTCAAGGCGCCGGGTTCACCTGCACCACGGCAATCAACTGAGGATCGGTCACGGCCGCCTTGCCGCGCTTTTTGCGTTTATTGATCAGCGGCGGGCATTTGTTTTCGTTGTGCCAAGTCATCTGGCAATCGAGGCAGTAGTGACATTCGTTGGCGTTGATCCGGCCATCGGGGTGAATCGCCTGGATCTCGCATTCCTTGGCGCACAGCTGGCAGGGGTTGCCGCATTCCTTGCGGCGCTTGAGCCAATCGAACAGCCGCAGCCGGGTCGGCATCGCCAGGGCGGCCCCCAGCGGGCAGATGTAGCGGCAATAGACTTTGCGGGTGAACAGGTTGATCACCAGCAGGCCCGCTGCGTAGACCACGAACCACCACTGACGGTCGAACCTGAGGGTGATGGCGGTCTTGAAGGGTTCCACTTCGGCCAACCGCTCGGCGCTGGACATTGACTCCAGCGAGACGCCGAACAGCACCAGCAAAATGATGTATTTGATAGCCCAGAGTCGCTCGTGAACGGCGAATGGCAGCTCGTACTGCGGCACTTTCAATTTGCGCGCCAGCTCGTTGAGCAACTCCTGCAACGCGCCGAACGGACACAACCACCCGCAGAACACCCCGCGCCCCCACAGCAGGATGCTGGCGGCGGTGAACACCCAGAGGATGAAAATCAGCGGGTCGGTGAGGAACAGTTCCCAGCGAAAGCCTTCGAACAGGGCATGAACGAAGGTCAGCACATTGACCACCGATAACTGTGCCAAGGCATACCCACCGAGAAACACCACGGTGAACAGCAGGTAGCCACGGCGGACCCAGTGCAACAGTTTCGGCCGTCGGGCCAGCGCATCTTGCAGGAACAGGATCGCCGTGAGCACCAGCAGGGCCACCCCAAGTACCGTGATCTCGACGCTTTTTTGGTACCAGAGGGTCAGCCACATCGGCCGGCTGGCTTCTTCAGCCGCCGCCAGTTGTTCAGCGGTCGGCAATGGTCGTTCCAGATACGGCTCGGGCAATTGATAACCGAGCTCGAAACTGCTGAAGATGCCGCTGACAGGACCGGTCTGGCGACGCACCAGCAGTTCCAGGCTCCAGGGCGATCCTGGATCGAAACGGTGGGACGCACGGACGATGAACACCGCCATTTCGTCGAACTCAGGCATGTCCGCGGCCGCCACGTCGTCCAGGCGCTGGAAGTCCAGGTCGCGAAAGCTGATGGCGTCGCCGAACTGGCGCACCTGCACGCGATCAAAAATGCCGCCGCGCACATACCCCGAACCCTTGAAGGAATAGCGCCCGCTGCCCATCACCGCGATGGCCTGCTCGCCGGGTTTGAGCTCGGCCATCAACCTGCGGTATTGCGCCTCGCCCAGTAGGTTGCGGCCGATGGTGGGCGGGTTCAGGTGAGTGACGTACAGGTCAATGAACGTGTCGTCCGCTTGTTCGGCGCTGGCGGCTTCGACGCCCTCGGCCTCGGTCCCCTTGAAGGAAGCATCGGCCTGGCCGCGCGTCAGGTGCAGGCGACGCACCGCGCCGTTGCCGGTCAAGGTTTTCCAGTCGGCGGGCTCGTAGAGGTCATCGCGCACGCGTGCCGGCGCCACCGCCAACCCCGCGTCCCCCTTGACCAGCTCCAGGGAAACCGCGACATCGTGAGCGGCGCGCATGATGACTTCATTGACCACCATCGCCGTCACAGTGGCGCCGGCAATTGCATCCACCGTCACCGCGTTCGGGTCGCTGGAATGCCCCACCACCACCCGTTGATTGACCTGGATGCCGCTGTAGCGGGCACTGAACGCGTGGAGTTTTTCTTCGGCAATCCCGATCAGTAGAATCGGTTCGTGGTGCTCAAGCACAAAAGCGTCGAGGATCACACCGGCCGGATCAAGGATCACCTGGACGTTGATGGGTTTGCCCGAGTAAGCGGGAATGTCCACCACATCCAAGCTCTGGAACACATAGCCCACGACCTTGCCGGCAGCGGACAGTTTGCGAACTTTGTAAGGACCTTCGGACTCGGAGATTGAGTCGGTCTGGCTCAGAACATGGTGGATGCGCTGTTGCTGGATATCACCGTAGTCTTTGGCCTGGGCGAGGCCCGCGAGCAAAAGCAGTAGAACGCACAGGCCATAAAGCCAGAATCGGGACGGGGGCAACGTTGCAAAAGGAGGGGTCATGGACGCCAGGTCTTGAAGACAGGATCTTGGCGCCGATGGTAGGGGTCGCCCCCCTGCCCTGCCCTTGATTGAAATCAACTTGCAAGAATTTGCCCCGCCACACCAAAGGAACGCTCCATGCCCCAACGCTTCGCTTCCCCGTCTGAAAACACCGGCTTCGTCCGGGTGCGGGGTGCCCGGGAACACAACCTCAAGAATGTCGACGTCGACATCCCCCGCGATGCCCTGGTGGTATTCACCGGCGTGTCGGGGTCGGGCAAGTCGTCGCTGGCCTTTTCCACGCTGTATGCCGAAGCCCAGCGCCGTTATTTCGAGTCAGTCGCGCCTTATGCCCGGCGCCTGATCGATCAGGTGGGCGTGCCGGACGTGGACAGCATCGAAGGCCTGCCGCCCGCGGTGGCCTTGCAGCAACAACGCGGCACGCCCAGCGCACGATCCTCGGTGGGTAGCGTCACCACCTTGTCGAGCCTGATCCGCATGCTCTACTCCCGGGCCGGTAGCTACCCGGCCGACCAACCCATGCTCTACGCCGAGGATTTCTCGCCCAACACCCCACAGGGCGCCTGCCAGCAATGCCATGGCCTGGGTCGGGTCTATGAAGTGACCGAAGCGTCCATGGTGCCGGACCCTTCGCTGACCATCCGCGAGCGCGCCGTAGCGGCCTGGCCCATGGCCTGGCAAGGCCAGAACCTGCGGGACATTCTGGTAACCCTGGGTTATGACGTCGACGTTCCTTGGCGCGACCTGCCGAAAAAGCAGCGTGACTGGATTCTCTTCACTGAAGAAACCCCCACCGTCCCGGTGTACGCCGGGCTCACCCCAGCCCAGACCCGCGCCGCCCTCAAGCGCAAACTCGAGCCCAGCTATCAGGGCACGTTCAGCGGCGCCCGACGCTACCTGTTGCACACGTTCATGCACTCCCAAAGCGCTCAGATGCGCAAACGCGTGGCGCAATACATGCGCGCCAGCCCTTGCCCGGTGTGCGAGGGTAAACGCCTCAAGCGCCAGGCACTGACGGTGACTTTTGCCGGTCTGGATATCGCCGAACTGTCCCACCTGCCGTTGCTGGAACTGGCCGAGGTGCTCAAGGGCGTTGCCGCCCCCGATTATCTGGCGCAAGCCGAGGAACCGGGAACAACCCTGACCCACCAGCAAACCCGCGAGGCCCGCGAGCAACGCGCGGCCCGGGGCGAAAATCCCCACGCCGGCGGGCCTGATGCGCGCCACACCCACAATCTTTCCCTGGAAAAACGCCTGGCCGCGCAACGCATCGCCACTGAATTGCTGGAGCGCATCGTCACCCTGATCGACCTGGGCCTCGGCTACCTGGCCCTGGAGCGCAGCACGCCGACGCTGTCGTCCGGCGAGCTGCAACGCCTGCGCCTGGCAACCCAGCTCAACTCCCAGTTGTTCGGGGTGATCTATGTGCTGGACGAACCCTCCGCTGGCCTGCACCCGGCCGACAGCGAAGCGCTGTTCCAGGCCCTGCAACGCCTCAAGGCTTCGGGTAACTCCGTATTTGTGGTCGAACACGACCTGGACACCATGCGCCGCGCCGATTGGCTCATTGACGTGGGTCCCGATGCGGGGGAACAAGGCGGAAAGATCCTCTACAGCGGCCCGCCGGCGGGCCTCAGTCAGGTGCCTGAGTCACGCACTCGCGCCTACCTGTTTGCCCAAGACACCGCTGCTGGGCGTATGCCTCGAACACCCAAGCACTGGTTGCGCCTGGAAGGCATCACCCGCAACAATCTCGACAACCTCAGCGCCGCCTTTCCCCTGGGTTGCTTCAGCGCCGTGACCGGCATTTCCGGTTCGGGGAAATCCAGCCTCGTCAGCCAGGCCCTGCTGGACCTGGTGGGCGGCCATCTGGGCCAGGCCAGCCACAACGCCGAAGCCGACGAACACAGCCTGGAAGATGAACCGCTGCAAACCAGCGGTGGCCATGTCACCGCCGGGCTTGAGGCGGTCAAACGGCTGGTCCAGGTGGACCAGAAACCCATCGGCCGCACCCCGCGCTCCAACCTCGCCACTTACACCGGACTGTTCGATCACGTACGTAAATTGTTCGCCGCCACGCCCCAGGCGCGGGAACTGGGTTTCGATGCCGGACAGTTCTCCTTCAACGTCGCCAAAGGCCGTTGCGAAACCTGCGAGGGCGAGGGTTTCGTCAGCGTCGAGCTGTTGTTCATGCCCAGCGTGTATGCGCCCTGCCCCACGTGCCACGGGGATCGCTACAACCCCCAGACCCTTGAAGTGAACTGGCAGGGGCTGAACATCGCTCAGGTGTTGCAACTGACCGTGAACCAGGCACTTGAGGTGTTTGCCGAACAGGCATCGGCGAAGCGTTCATTGCAAGTGTTGCAGGATATCGGGTTGGGTTATCTGCGCCTGGGCCAACCGGCCACGGAACTGTCCGGCGGCGAGGCCCAGCGCATCAAACTGGCAACCGAGCTGCAGCGCAAAGCCCGGGGCGCCACTTTGTACGTGCTGGATGAGCCAACCAACGGCTTGCATCCCCAGGACGTGGATCGCTTGCTGGTGCAATTGAATCGCCTGGTGGATGAAGGCCACAGCGTGGTGGTGGTGGAACATGACATGCGCGTGGTGGCGCAGAGTGATTGGGTCATCGACATCGGCCCGGGCGCTGGAAACCAGGGCGGAAAAGTCGTGGTATGCGGGCCTCCGGCGCAGGTGGCCGAGTGTCGAGAGAGCCGAACGGCGGTGTTTCTGCGCAGGGTGCTGCAGCCCGGCGGTTGAAGTGCAAATCAACCTGTCGTATTTCCTGTGGCGAGGGGATTTATCCCCGCTGGCTGCGCAGCGGCGCAGCCCGGCGGGAACAGCCAGCGCTCGTCATAACGTCAAACCGTACGCGAATACTGAACCGCCTGACCTGTCTCCAGATACGCATCGAACGCCATGGCCACGTTGCGCATCATCAATTGGCCCTGGGGCAGCAGCACCAGCGAGTCGGGGTGGATCTCCAGCAGGCCGTCGCGCACCAGTTCCTCAAGCCGGACCAGGGCATCGGCAAAGTACTCGTTGAACCCCACACCGTGACTGATCTGAATCCGGTTGAAATCGATCCGCCCATGGCACATCAACTCGCTGATGACCTCGCGGCGCAACCGATCATCGTCGCTCAGGCGATAGCCCCGCTGCACCGGCAGCAGGCCTTGATCCAGGCGAGCGTAGTACTGGGAAAGCTCCTTGACGTTCTGACCATAGCTGTCACCGACCTTACCGATCGAAGACACACCCAGGCCGATCAAGTCGCAATCGGCATGGGTGGAATAGCCCTGGAAGTTACGTTGCAGCGAGCCCTGGACCCGAGCGCGCACCAACTCGTCGTCCGGCAAGGCGAAATGGTCCATGCCGATGTAGACATAACCGGCTTCGGTCAGACGATTGATGGTCAGTTCCAGCAGCTCCAGCTTGCGCTCCGGCGGCGGCATGTCTTCGGGTCGGATCATCCGTTGCGCCCGCACCCGTTGCGGCAGATGCGCATAGCTGTAGGCGGCGATCCGGTCGGGACGCAGGGCGATGATCTTGCTCAGGGTCACATCGAAACTGGCGATGGTTTGCAGCGGCAAGCCGTAGATCAGATCGACGCTGACGGACTTGAAACGCGCCAGGCGGGCAGCCTCCACCAACTCGACCACCTGGGCCTCGCTCTGCACCCGATTGACCGCGGCCTGCACCTGGGCATCGAAATCCTGGACGCCGAAGCTCAGGCGATTGAACCCCAGTTGGCGCAGCCCCTGGATCTGTTGCGCACCGATGGTCCGCGGATCGACCTCGATGGAAAACTCATGGGCGTCACTGTCGTCCATGTCGAACGACTGATGCAGACACTCCATCAGCTCGGCCAGTTGCTCATGGGTCAGATAGGTCGGCGTGCCACCGCCCAGGTGCAGTTGCGTCAGTTTGCGCGAACGATCAAACAGCGCCGCCTGCAGGCCGATCTCACGCTTGAGGTAAGTCAGGTATTCAGCGGCGCGATGGGTCTTGCGGGTAATAATCTTGTTGCACGCGCAGTAGTAGCAAAGGCTCTGGCAGAACGGAATATGGATGTAGACCGACAGCGGCTTGGGCACCGGCGCCTGGTTGCTCAGCTCGGCGGCCTGGCGGTACTCATCCATGGCAAAGGCCTGATGAAACTGCGGGGCGGTCGGATAGGAGGTGTAGCGCGGTCCCGGACGGTCGTACTTCTCGACCAGGGCGCGATTGAAAGCGGATACAGCATTCATGATGGGGTCAACCTGTCAAAGGGGCCGGTCAAAATGCCTGCGTCGTCGGGAGCTGGATCAAACAGATTGCAGATCGCATCCACACTCAGGCGCCCGGCGGGCAAGATGCCGATAAAACGGCTGGTCAATTCGATCAAACCCTGGCTGCGCAACGCCTCCAGCTGCGGCCAGATGGACGCGAAATAGTCGCGCAACACCAGCCCGAAACGCGCTTCCATAGCCGGGATATCCAGCTCCAGATCGCAGGCAAGTTGCTCGGTCACTGCGGCCCTGAGCAGGTCCTGCGCTTCACAGCGCCAGCCGCGAGACACCGGCAACTGCCCGGCGTCCAGTTGCTGGCAGTACTCAAGCAGGTCATCGGTGTTCTGCACGTACAAGTGTTCGATCTGAGTGATGGCCGCCAGGCCGAAACCCAAGTGATCACAGCAACCGCGCCGGGTGAAACCCTGGCAATTGCGATGCAGGCGCCCGTGCTCTTGGGCGACGGCCAGGTCATCGTCTGCCCTGACGAACTGCCCCAGCCCGATGTAGTGATACCCCGCCCCGGTCAGTTGCTCACAGCAGATCCGGCGCATGGTGTCTGTATCGGCCTGGCTGCTGAAGGCTCCCGCCTGCTGGTGTTTTTTCGAACGATAGCGATATGGCGCATGGGCGTAGTCGAACACGTGCAGTCGGTCTGGCTCCAGCTCGATCAGCGTGGCCAGTTTGCGCGCGAAGCTATGGGGCGTTTGCCAGGCATGACCATAACCGAGGTCGATGTTGATGGAACGGAAGCCAAAGGTTCTCGCGGCATCGATCAGCGAATGAATCGGTGCGGGGTTCTGATAGCAATCAACGGATAAATCGCTGTCCAGGCCAATGTCCGGCACACCGATGCTGACATGGGTGAACCCCTGGTCGCGAATCAGCCCCATGGTGGACCAGTCGGTGTGATGCAGGTCGACCTCGATGCTGTGTTCGGCGCTGTCGTATTCGCCGAACTCGAAACGCTTGCGCAGGTCATCCATCAGCCGCTGCAAATGGGCGATCACCGGCGTGCCGCCGGTCAGGCAAAATGCCTCGACCCGACGTCCTGTGCCCAAGTGACAACCGACCAGGCCGATTTCATAGGTCAGGTGTTGCAGGTAGCCCTCGATCTCACCACACCGGCATACACTCGCCAGGGGCGAACACGATGACAAACGCAAACGCGACGGCAGATGCACCGCCAGGGACAGCGGCCGCCGTTTATGGCGGCTGTCGCGCAACTCCCGGAGCAAATCCAGCGAGCCAATGCCCGTATGGAATTTGCGCGTACCGACCGGGCAATCGACATCAGCCACCGCCGGGATACGCTGCGGGGGGCTATCGCCGAGGGTGTGGAACAGGTCGAACATGACAATCTCCGAGTGGCTGCGCAGGCACAGTGTCGGACTTAACTTGGTGGGGCGCCTTGACCTGTATCAAGCGCCTTGGATACCGGCCGCAACGGCTCACCAGGTCAGGTAAAACATACCCTTGGCCAACAGCACGATCGCCACCAGATGGATAAACACACTGGTATGGATGATCCGCACGTAACGGGCGTTCATGCGCCCGCTTCTGAACAGCCACATGGCCCACAGAAAATGCCCCAGCACACTGCCCGCCAACACAATCTTGAGCCCCAGCAGCAAGCCGAACGAGGACGCCAGCGGCGCCGACAACACCGGCCAATAGCGCAACCAGACCATGGCAGCGCCGGCACCGAACAGCGTCAGCAACACCCAGGGCATCAACTGTCGGGCGCGCCGGCTGATGCCCTGCTCCAGCAGCACCATGACTTTGGCGGGCAGCTGTTTGCGGATGCTCTCCAGGAACAACACCTCAAAGAACACCGTGCCAATGAAAACCAGCGCGGCAAACAGGTGCAAGGTCAGAAACAGCGGATAACTCATGGACGCCTCGGTCGCCCTTGATCATCGGGCGATGGTTTATTCGAGGTTATCCCGTGGCGTCGGATTGGGGGTTGATGCCAATCAAGGAAACCCGAAACCCGATACCGCACCTGTGGGAGCGAGCCTGCTCGCGATA
>NZ_JABWQV010000121.1 GCF_014268615.1 Pseudomonas tehranensis
GCGGGAGCAAGCTCCCTCGCCACGGGGGACCCTGTCGGGGGCGAAAAAATGTCAGCCCTGGTTCTGTTCGGTCAACCGCTGCACCGCCAGCCGCCGGTAATGGGAAGGGGTCATGCCCTTGAGCTGCTGGAAGCGCCGGTTGAAGTTGGAAATATTGTTGAAACCCGACTCAAAACACACGTCCGTCACCGGTTTGTCGCCGTCGGCCAACAACTCGCAGGACTTGCTGATGCGCAGGCGATTGACGAACTCGATGAAACAGCGGCCGGTGGCCTGTTTGAAGACGCGGCTGAAGTACGTCGGTTTCATGCCCAGATGGTCGGCCACTTCTTCCAGGGACAATTCACGAGCGTAATGGGCAAAGATGTAATCCACCGCGCGGTTGGTACGGTCGATGCTGTGCTCGTCCGCCGGTTGCGAGGCGGTGGCTCCGGAAAGCAATTGATAGTCATCGGTTGCGGCCAGCAGCTCCATCAGGATGAAAAAATGCCCCAGGCGGCTCATGCCTTGGGAATCGGCGATGCGCTGCATCAGGATCATGGCCTGGCGGATGGTGCGCTTGCAGCGAAATTCGATGCCGTACTGGGCGCGCTCCAACAGCGGGGTGACGGTCTTGAGCTCGGCAAACACCTGATGACCGCTCTCGAACAGCTCGTCGGTAAAGTTCACCAGCATGTCACGCTTGGGCACCACTTCGTCCTCGGCCACCTGGCTGATCCAGTTGTGGGGCAGGTTGGGGCCGGTGAGAAACAGCGATTGCGGGTAAAAGTTGCCGATGTAGTCACCGATGAACACCTTGCCGGAGCTGGCGACAATCAGGTGCAACTCGTATTCCTTATGGAAATGCCAGCGCACCAGCGGGCACGGGAAGCCGTGCTGGCGATAGATGATGGACAACCCGTTATGGTCGTCCATCAACTCGTAGGAAGGGTCGGTGACTCTTGCTGTTCGGGTCATGGCCTGGCGCTTTTGTTGTTATTGCCGCTGGATAATGCCCCCTTCGCCGCACGGGGGCTACCCCGGAGCGTTAGCTGCCTGGCTGTTGCGGTTCTTCTCCTCAATCCACTGGGACATGTATTGAGTGCTCTTGTGCTGATGGTGACGCAACATGCTGCCGGTGAAGTTATCCCGGCGCCGTTGCTCAAGGTCGGCGCGACAGGCTTGGAGGCAGTCAATCAACGCCTTGGCGTGGACCTGTCGGCGGTAACGGTCCGCCAGCAGCGCCAGGCCGTTATCCCGGGCGCGGGTCCATAGGCTCTGTTCGCTGTACAACTGCACAGCGGCGCGGGCGATATCTTCGGCGCTTCGGGCAATCGATCCAGGCCAGGGCATTTCACCGTGCATGGCCTCTGCGCCGATGGGTGTGGTGACATTGGGCGTGCCGCACAGCATGGCATCGATCAGTTTGCCCTTGATGCCGGCACCGAAACGCAACGGCGCCAGACAGACACGTGCCGCCGACATGACCTGTAGCGCGTCTTCGGCCCAGTTCATGATGTGAAACCCTTGAGCCGGGTTGTGCAGCGCCGCAGCCTTGGGCGGGGTGTAGGCGCCATACAGGTGCAGTTGCGCGTCGGGCAGCTGTTGGCGGATCAATGGCCAAATGGCGTTTTTCATCCAGAGCACGGCGTCCCAGTTCGGCGCGTGACGGAAGTTGCCGATGCTCAGGAAATGCGCCCGATCTTCGAACGGCACGCGTGCTTCGCTCGGCAGGTCCAGCATCAGTGGGCACCAATGCAAAAGATTGCGGGGCAGTTTGAAGTGCTCTACCAGCAGCTCGATCTCGACTTCGGACACCATCAGGCTGAGGTCGCACCGGTGCAGGGCGGCGATTTCACGCTTGGCCAGGTCGGTGCCGGCCATCGACTCGAACGCTTGACGCAGGTCCTGCGCAAACAGATCGCGGAAATCCTGGGAAACGTCATCCTTCTTCAAACGATCCTTGAGCCGCTGATGCCGGGCGTGGCGCAGGCTTTGCAAATCGGACGTCTCCAGCACACGAAGGGCCCCGGGGCAGTGTTTCTCGACCCGCCAGCCGAACTGTTCTTCCATCATGAACTGGTCGAACAACACGATATCCGGAGCCAGTTCAGCGATGAATGCGTCGAAGCTGCTGTTGTTGAGCTCGATCGGCACTTCGTCGATGCCCAGCGCGATCAGGTCGGCACGGTTCTCACCAGGGCCTGCGGGACTGCTGAAGGTAATGTCCCAGCCTTGTCCGATGAAGGCATCCAGAATCTGCATGACGTGCCCGCTGGCAGCCGATGAGCGCGGCTCGGGCCAGACATAGCCGATAACCAGGACCTTGGTGGCGGTGGGTTGACGCATGAGCGGGTGCTTCCTTGGAACGAATCGACGTGGGCGCTATCAGCGCGGGGCGCCGATAGTGACCAACAATTGCGTCAGGCTCAAGAAAGAATGCCGTTGACCTTATCGCGCAACTGATCAATGGAAAAAGGCTTGCCAATCACCGCCATGCCTTCGGGCACATCAATGCTTTCGGCGTAACCGCTGGCAAACAGAATGGGCAACTGAGGCCGCGCCGATCGGGCCTGCTTGGCCAGCTCGCGACCGTCCATCACCGGTAGGCCGACATCGGTCATCATCAGAGCGATGGGCTGCGCATCATTGTGCAGATACGCCAGGGCCTGTTCGCAGCCGTCCGCTTCCAGTACCTGGTATTCCAGCTCTTCCAGCACGTCGACAATCAACATACGAACGATGTCGTCGTCTTCGACTACCAGAATGGTCGGCTGAGTATCAGGAGCGGGGTTGTGCATGGTAGACATTCTCGGGGTATTGGGTTGGGGAGTGCGCCAAAAAAACGGCCTTATGCATGAGTAAGTAACAAGGGGGCACAAGTTCCCAGGGTTGTACAAGAAAGGATCTATAGTACAAGAGCTGACAAGGATCGTCGCTTCCTCAGGCTTTTCGTGGAGTTTGCGCCTTTGCCCCGTCAGAATGTGGATCCAACCGGTATTATTCGGCAAACTCCACGGTTTTCAACTGTCCACCAAGGCTTATTCCATGACTCCTTCGTCTTCGGTTGACGAGCAAAGTTTTCGCAAGCTCCTGAGCCGCAATATCAGTCTGCCCCTGGGTATCGGCGCCCTCAGCGCTGTGTTTTTCGTCGTGCTGATCACCTATCTGCTGTCGGTCATCCAATGGGTCGGGCATACCGATCGTGTGATCAATAATGCCAACGAAGCGCTCAAGCTGAGTGTGGATCTGGAAACCGGCATGCGCGGTTACCTCCTGACGGGCGACGAGCACTTCCTCGACCCCTACGAAGTGGCCAAGCCGCGTATCGCTGTCGCCCTGGAGACATTGCTGGAATTGACAGCCGACAACCCCGTCCAGGTTGACCGGCTGCGCAAAGTACAAGCGCTCCAGGTGGAGTGGGCCAATTACGCCCAGAGCATGATTGACATGCAGCGCAACAGCGGCGATTACCGCGGCGCGGTCAAGGCCGGGCGCGGCAAGCGCTTGACCGATGAAATACGCAAGACCTATGAGGATATCGTTGAATCCGAGCAGCAGCTGCGTGCCGAACGCAACGACCAGGTGCGCGCCACTACCCTCTGGAGCATCGCTCTGTATCTGTTGTTCGTGGCCGCCGTCAGCGGCTTGCTGGCCTATGTCGGGCGCCGGGATCTGTTGGGGCTGTCCAACAACTACAGCGCCAGCCTGAAGATCCAGCAGCAGAGCGCGTTGCATCTGGAAAAACAGGCCTGGCTGCGCAATGGCCAGACGCTGCTGGCCGAGCAGGTCCTGGGGCAACTGACGTTGAACCTGCTGGGTCGCAACATCCTGCAGTTCTGTGCCCAATACATGGGCGCTGTCGTGGCTGCACTTTATGCGCGGGAAGAAAGCGGCCTGCTCAGGCGCGTCGCCACCTACGGCATGTCCCGAGAGAACGAAGAACAACAACAGGTGATCGTTGTCGGCGAAGGCATCGCCGGCCAGGCGGTTCAACAAGCGCGTCTCATCCGCCTGGATGACGTGCCCGACGACTACCTGCAAGTCAGTTCGGGGCTGGGCCAGGGTTTGCCCAACAGCGTGCTGGTCATGCCCACCAGCGACGATGACCGGATCAACGGCGTTATCGAACTAGGCTTTCTGCGACCTGTGACCGATCGCGATATCGAACTGCTGGAACTGGTGGCCGGCAATATCGGCACCTCCATCGAAGCGGCCCGTTACCGGCAGCGTTTGCAGGAAGTCCTTGCCGAAACCCAACAGTTGAACGAAGAGCTGCAAGTTCAGCAGGAAGAACTGCGGACCGCCAACGAGGAGCTGGAAGAACAGTCGCGCATCCTCAAGGAATCCCAGGCGCACCTGGAAGCCCAGCAACAGGAACTGGAACAGACCAACGAGCAACTGGCTGAACAACGCGATGCCATGGACCAGAAGAACAGCGAACTGAACCTGGTGCAGATCCAGTTGCAGGAGCGCGCCGAAGAGTTGCAGCGTTCGAGCAAATACAAGTCCGAGTTCCTGGCGAACATGTCCCATGAACTGCGTACACCGCTCAACAGCTCACTGATCCTGTCCAAGCTGCTGGCGGAGAATCCGCAGCAGAACCTCAACGAAGAACAAGTGAAATTTGCCGAGTCGATCTATTCCGCCGGTAACGACCTGCTGAACCTGATCAATGACATTCTCGATATTTCCAAAGTCGAGGCCGGGAAGCTGGAAGTGCGTCCGGAGAACACCGGCGTGACGCGCCTGGTGGAAGGCTTGCGTGACATGTTCATGCCCCTGGCGAGCGAAAAAGGCCTGAGCTTCGAGGTGCAACTGCTGCCCGACGCTCCGGCCATGCTGTATACCGACCGTCAGCGCCTGGAACAGGTACTCAAGAACCTGCTGTCCAATGCCATCAAGTTCACCGAGAAAGGCACGGTATGCCTGACGGTGGCCGGTCAGGCCGGGGCGGGCATCGCGTTCATGGTGCGTGACTCAGGCATCGGCATCGCCGCCGATCAACAACAAAGCATCTTTGAAGCCTTCCGCCAGGCCGATGGCACTACGAATCGCCGGTACGGCGGGACCGGTTTGGGCCTGTCGATTTCCCGTGACCTGGCCAGCCTGCTTGGCGGCTCGATTTCTGTCTCCAGCGAACCGGGGCAGGGCAGTGTGTTTACGCTGGTATTGCCAGAACGCTACGTCGAGTCGGGGGAGCCGCTGGTAGAACCGGGGATGTTCACTGCAGCCAACACGATGGCGCCCCCCGCGCCCCCTGAACCTGTCAGCGCACCGCTGATCGCCCAAGTCGATGTGCCCATCGCCCCCTTCGCCGATGACCGCGACAAGGCACCGTTCAACACCCGGTGCATTCTGGTGATCGAAGACGAGCCCAGCTTTGCCCGGATCCTGTTCGACCTGGCCCACGAGCTCGGTTACCAGTGTCTGGTGGCCCAAGGTGCCGATGAAGGCTTCGACCTGGCCTCGCAGTTGATCCCCGATGCAATCCTGCTGGATATGCGCCTGCCGGATCACTCCGGGCTGACGGTGTTGCAGCGGCTCAAGGAGCAACCTGGAACCCGGCACATCCCGGTACATGTGATTTCCGTCGAGGATCGCGTAGAAGCCGCGATGCACATGGGCGCCGTCGGCTATGCGGTCAAACCGACCTCTCGCGAAGAACTCAAGGAGGTATTCGCCCGCCTGGAAGCCAAGCTGACCCAGAAGGTCAAGCGGGTGCTGCTGGTGGAGGACGATGATTTGCAACGTGACAGCATCACCCGGCTGATCGGTGACGATGACATCGAGATCACCGCTGTCGGCCTGGCGCAGCAAGCCCTGGACCTGCTGCGAAGCAACGTCTATGACTGCATGATCATCGACCTGAAGCTGCCTGACATGCTGGGCAATGACCTGCTCAAGCGCATGTCCACCGAAGATATCTGCTCATTCCCGCCGGTGATCGTCTACACCGGACGCAACCTGACCCGCGACGAAGAAGCCGAACTGCGCAAGTATTCACGCTCGATCATCATCAAGGGCGCCCGTTCGCCGGAGCGGTTACTCGACGAAGTGACACTTTTTCTGCACAAAGTCGAATCCCGGTTGTCCCATGAACGGCAGCGGATGCTCAGGACCGCCCGCAGCCGCGACAAGGTTTTCGAGGGCCGTAAAGTGCTGCTGGTGGACGATGATGTGCGCAACATTTTCGCCCTGACCAGTGCCCTGGAGGCCAAGGGGGCGATCGTCGTCATCGGCCGTAACGGCTATGAAGCGATCGAGCGTCTGAATGAAGTCGACGACATCGACCTGGTGCTGATGGATGTGATGATGCCGGAGATGGACGGTTTCGAGGCCACCGCGCTGATCCGCAAGGACCCGCGCTGGCGCAAGCTGCCCATCATTGCCGTGACGGCCAAGGCCATGAAGGATGATCAGGAGCGCTGCCTGGCGGCTGGTTCCAACGATTACCTGGCCAAGCCGATCGATCTGGATCGTCTGTTCTCGCTGATTCGCGTGTGGTTGCCGAATATGGAAAGAATTTAGTGGAACGTAACACTGACATTGAAATCCGTTTGTTGATCGACGCGATCTACCTCAAGTACAGCTACGATTTTCGGGACTATTCCGGCGCCTCCATCAAGCGCCGGGTCCAGCACGCGCTGAGCCAGTTCGAATGCAAGACCATCTCGGCGCTGCAGGAGCGCGTGTTGCATGACCCAGGCATGTTCATGCAACTGCTGCAACTGTTGACGATCCCTGTCAGCGAGATGTTTCGTGACCCGTCGCATTTCCTGGCGATTCGCGAAGAAGTGGTGCCGCTGCTCAAGACCTATCCTTCGATCAAGATCTGGATCGCCGGTTGCAGCACCGGGGAAGAGGTCTATTCCCTGGCGATCCTGCTGCGCGAGGAAGGGCTGCTGGACCGCACACTCATTTACGCCACCGACATCAATCCGCGGTCCTTGGAAAAAGCTAAGCAAGGCATTTTTTCGCTCGAGAACGTGCGGGCCTACACCCAGAACTATCAGCGCGCGGGAGGGCGGCGATCATTTGCCGATTACTACACTGCCGCCTACGATTACGCGATGTTCGACAAAACCCTGCGCGAGAACGTGACCTTTGCCGATCACAGCCTGGCGACTGATAGCGTATTCTCAGAAACCCAGTTAATTTCATGTCGTAACGTATTGATATATTTCAACAAAAAGCTGCAAGATCGCGCGTTCGGATTGTTCCATGAGTCCCTCTGTCACCGTGGTTTCCTGGTACTGGGCAGCAAAGAGACACTGGATTTTTCGTCTTTCGGCAAGCAATTCGAGCCGTTGGTCAAACAGGAACGGATCTATCGCAAGTTATGAACCAGACGATGCACAGATCCAGATCGCCCATCCAAGCTGTTGTCGTCGGTGCGTCCGCCGGCGGCGTCGAAGCGCTGCTCAAAGTCTTTGGGCAACTGCCAAAGGGCTTCGGCGTACCCATTCTGGTGGTGCTGCATCTGCCCGATGAGCGCGACAGCCAGATGGCCCAGGTCTTCGGCCATCGTCTGGCGATACCGGTGCAGGAAGCTCAGGACAAGCAGAACATTCAACCGGGCACTTTGTATGTTGCCTCACCCGGCTATCACCTGTCGGTCGAAGCCGACCGCAGTCTTTCGTTGAGCCTGGAGGAGCCGGTGCACCATTCGCGGCCGTCGATAGATGTGCTATTCGAATCCGCCGCCGACGCCTTCGGCCCGAACCTGTTGGCGGTAGTGCTGACCGGCGCCAACAACGACGGTGCCCAGGGGCTGGCCAAGGTCAGGGAGCGGGGTGGAATCACGGTAGTCCAGGACCCTGACGAAGCCCAGGTTTCGACCATGCCCGAAGCAGCACTTGCCCTGCAAGAGCCCGACCATATCCTCACTTTGCAAGGCATCGGCCAATTATTGGCCGCTCTGGAATGAACCACATGCCAAGAGATATTCAAGCCAAACTGCTGATCGTCGATGATCTGCCAGAAAATCTGTTGGCCCTGGAAGCGCTGATCAAACTCGAGGGCCGCCAGGTTTTCAAAGCGCTGTCGGCCGATGAGGCGCTGTCCTTGCTGCTGCAACACGACTTTGCCTTGGCCATCATTGATGTACAGATGCCGGGAATGAACGGCTTTGAACTGGCCGAGCTGATGCGCGGCACGGAGAGGACCCGCAGCATTCCTATCATCTTTGTCAGCGCCGCCGGCCGTGAGCGCAACTATGCCTTCACCGGCTATGAAAGTGGCGCGGTGGATTTCCTGCACAAGCCACTGGACAACCACGCCGTCAAAAGCAAGGTCAATGTGTTCGTCGAGCTGTATCGCCAGAGAAAGGCGATGAAGGAGCAGGTCATTGCATTGCAGGAGAGTCGCCGCGAGCAGGAGGCCTTGTTGCAGCAGTTGCAGGCCACTCGCGGCGAGCTGGAACAGGCGGTTCGTATGCGTGATGACTTCATGTCGATCGTCGCCCATGAGGTCCGTACGCCTCTCAACGGCCTGATTCTCGAGACGCAACTGCGCAAGATGCACCTGGCCCGAGACAACGCCGCAGCCTTCAGCCTGGATAAGGTGCGAGCGATGGTTGAGCGCGACGAGCGCCAGATCAAGAGCCTGATCCGGCTGATCGAGGACATGCTCGACGTATCTCGGATTCGTACTGGCAAATTATCCATCCGGCCAAGCCGCTTCAACCTGGCGACCCTGGTTGAAAGCCTGCTGCGCAACTTCCAGCCGCAGATCGCGGCGGCCGAATGCTCATTGACTTGCACGATAGAGCCATCGGTGGAGGGACAATGGGATGAGTTTCGGATCGAACAGGTAGTGTCCAACCTGTTGACCAACGCCTTGCGTTATGGCGGCAAAGGGCCGATTGAAGTGCGCGTTTTCAGCACGCCTGAGCATGCTTGCGTCGAAGTCCAGGATCACGGTATCGGCATCAGCGAGGAAAACCAGCAGCGCATCTTTCAGCAGTTCGAGCGAGTGTCGTCCAAAGCCGTCACATCCGGCCTGGGCTTGGGGTTATTCATCTCCGAGCAGATTGTGACCGCCCATGGCGGTACTATTACGGTCAATAGCCGCCTCAATGAAGGGGCGTTGTTTCGCGTCTGCCTGCCTTTGCAGAAAACGGTCCTGGCCAAAACCGTCGAACAGACGCAACCTCTGGGTGACCCTACGGTCGTATCAGCAGCTATTGATCGAACAAAGGCTTCTCATGAGTGAAGATGCGCAAGACGTTGTACTGATCGTCGAGGATGACCCGTCGATCCTGATGGTATTGTCGGCCTACCTGTCGGGCGAAGGCTATCGAGTGCTGCAGGCCGAAAACGGTGAGCAGGCGTTCGAGATCCTCGCCAGCAAGCCCCACTTGGACATGATGATCACCGACTTCCGCCTGCCCGGTGGAATCACCGGCGTGCAGATCGCGGAACCGGCGGTCCGCTTGCGACCGGACCTGAAAGTCATCTTTATCAGTGGTTACGCACAGGAAGTGCGCGACACCGACAGTCCCATCACCCGCACGGCCCCGATTCTGGGCAAACCGTTCGACCTGGATGTGTTGCAGGACATGATGCGCACGATGTTGTCGTAGGCCTGTAGAAGCAGGGCGCAGGCCGGGATTTCGTGGGAGCAGGCTTTGCTGCCACAAAATCCCCGGTCACGGACGAACGAGGTGTGGACATTCGGCCGCCTCACACCTTGATCATCTCCCGCACCTTGGCCGTCAGCAGGTCAAAGGTGAACGGTTTGGTGATCATCTGCATGCCCGGGTCCAGGAAGCCGCCGCGCACCGCCGCGTGCTCAGCATATCCGGTGATGAACAGCACCCGCAGGTCCGGGCGGATCTGCCGGCCGATTTCCGCCAGTTGCCTGCCGTTCATGCCTGGCAAGCCCACGTCACTGATCAACAGGTCGATGCGCTGGCTTGACTGAAGGATCGGCACGGCGCCGTCAGCATCGGCGGCCTCGACGAAGGCATAACCCAGCTCGCTCAGCACGGCGCTGACCAGCACCCGCACCGCCGGGTCGTCCTCGACGATCAGCACGGTCTCACCGTCCTGCGCGTAAGGGGCGTGCTGGGTATCGACCTGTGGCTCATTGACCTCTTCACCCACGAAACGCGGCAGATAGAGGTTCACGGTAGTGCCTTTGCCGACTTCGCTGTCAATCGTCACGTGACCACGCGACTGCTTGCTGAACCCATAGATCATCGACAGCCCCAGCCCGGTGCCCTGGCCGATCGGTTTGGTGGTGAAAAAAGGGTCGAACGCACGATTGATGACCGCTTCAGGCATCCCGCAGCCGGAATCCTGCACACTCAATACCACGTAATCACCCGGTTCCAGGTTGGTATAAGCCTCGGTGAAGTCGGCATCCAGCTGTTGATTGAAGGTCTTGACCACCAGTTGCCCACCGTCGGGCATTGCGTCCCGGGCGTTGAGCACCAGATTGAGCAGGGCGCTTTCCAGTTGGTTCGGGTCGGCCTCGGCGATCCAGAGCTGATCGTCCAGTTGCATGTCCAGCCGGACGCTCTCGTTGAGGCTACGCTGCAACAGCTCGCCCATGGACAGCACCAGGGTGTTCATCTGCACCGCTTTTGAGTCCAGCGATTGTCGCCGGGAGAAGGCCAGCAAACGGTGCGTCAGGCCGGCTGCGCGATTGGCCGATGTCACCCCCAGATCGATCAGGCTATTCAGGTCCTCGGTGCGGCCTCGGGCCAGGCGCCGGCGCAGCAGTTCGAGGCTGCCGATGATCCCGGTGAGCATGTTGTTGAAGTCATGGGCGATACCTCCCGTGAGTTGCCCGACCGCTTCCATTTTTTGCGACTGACGCAAGGCTTCCTCGTTGTGGCGCAGCTGGGCCGTGCGTTCTTCCACTTGTTGCTCAAGGGTCTCGAGGGTGGTTTGCAGGCGCAGTTCGCTGTTACTCAGGTCGATCAGCCGGTCTCGGGCTTCATATTGCCTGCGCCGACCACGCAGGGCGGTGGTGACCACGCTCACCAGCGTGACCGGGTGAAAAGGCCGCTCGAGGAACGTGACGTTGCCCAACTGGGTGCCGATACGCGCCGCAGGGTTCTGTTCCGGCCCACCGTGGTGGGTCAACAAAACAATCGGCAGGTCTGACCAGGCCGGTTGTTCTTCGATATGTAACAACAGCGTTTCCAGATCCGGCCCCACCAGGGCTTCGGAGGAAATCACCAACAGGCCGGCGCCGTGCTCAAGCTCTTCGCACAGATGGCCCAGATGCTGACAGATGAGGCCGCCGAAGCCAGCTTCGCGCAGGATCATCAGGGCAATCTGGCTGTCGCGCCCCAGTGGCGCGAGAATCAACGCCCGCTCCGACAGGGGCTCGGTCAACGTCACTGTGGATCATCCTTGAGCAACGGATTATCCGCTCCCATGTAGTTCGGCACCCCACGCAATACACCCTGGAAAGCTTCCAGTGGTTCGCCAATGGTCATGCCCTGTCTGCCGATGCGGTATTCGCGAATCGTGGATTCGTGGCTGCCGGTGCGTTTTTTTATGATGGAGATCGCTCGGCGGACTTTGCCCAGCGCTTCGAAATAACGCAACAGAATCACCGTGTCGGCCAGGTAGGTAATGTCCACTGGCGCCTGCATGTCACCCACCAGGCCGTGTTGCGCCACGGTCATGAAGGTCGCAGCGCCCCTGCGGTTGAGGTAGAGCAGCAGCTCATGTACGTGTAGCACCAAGGCATTTTCTTCCGGCATGGCGGCCTGGTAGCCATTGATGCTGTCGATCACAACAGTCTTGATGTTGCCTTCATCGACACAACGGCGTACCCGATGCGAAAACTCGCCGGGGGACAGTTCGGCGGCGTCCACCTGTTCGATCACCAGGTTACCGGTTTCTCTGAGCGCTTCCAGGTCGATGCCGACGTTCTTCATGCGCTCGAACAGTAAACCCAATTCTTCATCGAAGATGAACAGCGCGGCTTTTTCCCCACGCTGCACGGCGGCCGCGGCGAAAATCATCGAAATCAGCGATTTGCCGGTGCCGGCCGGGCCCAGGATCAAGGTGCTGGAACCCGTCTCGATGCCGCCTCCCAGCAAGGCGTCCATGCCATCAAGACCACTGGACAATTGCTCGCGCAGATATTGCCCGCGGTGTTCGGCGGCCACCAGACGCGGGAAGACATGAATGCCGTCGCCCATGATGGTGAAGTCATGATAACCACCACGGTATTTCTGCCCGCGGTATTTGACCACCCGAATGCGTCGCCGCTCGGCGCCATAATTGGGCGTCAGTTCTTCCAGGCGAATCACCCCATGCGCGACGCTGTGCACAGTCTTGTCCAAGGATTCGGTGGTCAGGTCATCAAGCAGCAGCACCGTGGCGTCGTAGCGCACAAAGTAATGCTTGATCGCCAGGATCTGCCGGCGATAGCGCAGTGAGCTTTGCGCCAGCAGGCGGATCTCCGACAGGCTGTCGAGCACCACCCGGGTCGGCTTGACCCGCTCGACCACCTCGAAAATCTGCCGGGTCGCTTCCCCCAGCTCCAGGTCCGAGGAGTACAGCAGGCTTTGCTGGTGCTCGGCGTTGAGCAGGCTTTCGGGAGGGGTCAGCTCGAAGATATGGACGTTCTCGTCGATCGTCCAGCCGTGGGATGCCGCGCCTTGGCGCAGTTCACGCTCGGTTTCCGACAACGTGATGTACAACGAACGTTCGCCGGCCAGGGCGCCGGCCAAGAGGAATTGCAACGCGACCGTGGTCTTGCCGGTCCCGGGTTCCCCTTCCAGCAGGAACACATGGCCGCGGGACAAGCCACCGGAAAGGATGTCATCCAGCCCTTCGATACCGGTGGCGGCTTTAGCGCTGATCAACTCGTTAGATGTAGACAAAAAAAGCCCTCTCATGACTAGGGAAGTGGGCAGCAGGCTGGAGTACGCCTGAGAATGAACTGCCTGAACACTTGACCTTTTGCCGTGATCACGGTTCCGCTTTCGTTGATAAAACGAGGTGGACTGCTCAATTTTCTGGCATCGGCGCAACGCCTACAGGCCTTGCTGCAGCGCCGGATCATCGGGGTTGAGCTGCTCCAGTTGCGCCAACAGGATCTGCACATTCTGCAACTGCCCGGACTCCTTCCAGTAGTTGATCAGCAACACTCGCGCCCTGCGATCAGCCGGGTAGCGCTGGACGATTTCCTGCAACTGTTTCTGCGCTGCTTCCAGCTCCTGTTCGGCATACAGGGTGGTTGCCAGGTCATAACGGTAATGTCGGTTTTCGGGCTCAAGCTCCACGGCTTTTGCCAAGCCAAGCAGCGCGTACTCCGCCTGGCCATGGTGCAGCAGCCACAGACCCAACGCATGTTGCAGATAAGCCGACTCCGGCTGGGTTTTCAACTGTTGGGCGAGCAATTGACGTGCAGCGTCGGCCTGGCCCTGTTTGTCCAACACGTCGATCTGCATGACCAGCGCCGGCAGGTTGTTCGATTGCAGGCGCAGGACTTGTTCTAGCGCCAACTGAGCCTTTTTCAGTTCAGCGTTATGCAAATGCAGCCGGGCGAGCTGATAGTGGGACTCGGCGGTTTGTGGACCGTCTTCAAGCATCTGCTCCCACTTGCCGATGACAAGCTGCATAGGCCCGAAGTACAAACCAAGCTCATCCGGCGATAGGCCCAGCAACGCGTTCACTGCGGCGAAGCGCACGCTTGCGTCTTGATCTTCGAGCAACGGCCCCAGCAACAGGCTGCGTTGGCCGGTTGGCACCAGCCCGCTGATGCTGCCAATGGCCGCTCGACGCACATCCGGCGACTCGCTGTGCAGGTCTGCGTCCGCCAGCTTCAGGGCTTGGGGACTTGGGTAGTTCGGTAGCTCGGCGTGCAGCCATACCCGGCGCTTGGGCGATAGGTCCGGGCGACCCAATTGCTGATAGAGCATCCGCGCCGCGCCTGGCTGCCCATTGCGTGCGTGCTCAAGGGCTTCACTGTAGCCACGTTTGATTGCCTCGGGGATTGGCGGCGTCGTGTTGCGTAGCCACATTGCGACTAGACCGATTACCAACAGGACGGACAGGCTGAGCAACAGATAGCGGCGAGGCGAGGGCATGCAGGTAGTCCATAACCAGGAAGCGTAAAATGCCGCCAGCTTCGGTCAGGTGCAGGCTTGAGTCAAACCTTGAAAGTATTTGCCCCAGACCCTGTGGGAGCGAGCCTGCTCGCGATAG
>NZ_JABWQV010000122.1 GCF_014268615.1 Pseudomonas tehranensis
CGCCACCGCTGGCGGGCGAAGCGCCTGGAGTTGACGCGGGACGTGAGTCGCGCGAGCTGCCACCGAAAATACTCGAGAGAAAGCCACCACCGCTGGACGCTGGAGGCTGTTGGCGGGCCTGTTGCAGGTCCGCCTGCAACTGCTCGATCTGCTGGCTCAACTGCTTGTTCTGCTCGTCGAGGCTTTTGAGCGCCGTCTCTTGCACCAGAATCGCCTGGGTCATGAAATAGCCCGCTGCGGGCTGGCGGGTCATATGTTCCTTGATCCGCGCCTCGGCCTGGGCATCGCGCGGGGCTGAATCCTTTTCGGCCTGTTGCAGCCGTGAAAACAGTCCATCGATCAGGGTTTGTTCTTCGCTGTTCATGGCGACCTCATCAGATTGCCGGGTAGAAAAACCATGCCGGCCCTACAGGACCGGTGCTAGCCAGTAATGGGGCTGGGCTCAGAGCTTTCAATGGTCTTTACCTGATGTTTACGTTTGCTTGTGCAGGCGCCTGATCGGTTAAAGTGTCGGACCGCTTTTTGACCTGCGATACCGACTCATGAATCCGTTTGACGTGCTGCGCGACTCTTTGTATTTCTTCAAGCGCCATCTTGGCCGGATCGCCCAACTGTGCCTGCCGCTGGTGATCCTCGAGGCCGTGCTGCAACAAGGCGTGGACAGCGTCGTGGGCCCCGAAGGTTTTACCGGCTACAGCCTGATCGTCGGGCTGCTGATATACCCGCTCTACACCGCCGCGCTGATTCTGTTTCTCGACGCCCGCAGTCGCGGCGAATCGCCCCGTCCCCGTGACCTTCTCGCGACGGCCCTGACCCTGTGGCCACGCTTTGCCCTGCTGACCGCACTCAATACGTTGCTGATTCTGGTGGGCATTTCGTTGTACTTCCTGCCGGGCCTCTGGCTGATGGTGGTTCTGGCCTTTGGCGAATACCTGCTGGTGCTGCGCGGCCTGACGCCGCTGGCAGCAATGAAGGAAAGCCTGCGCCTGAGCCGCGGCAGTTTCTGGCGCATCCTGTTGTGCATTCTTTGCGTGATGGTCCCGCTCTGGCTGCTCAAGGGCGCCAGCCTGTCGGTGTACCCGCCGCCCCAGAACCCGTTGATCGCCTTGCTGATCGACAGCATTCACAGCTTCCTGCAGCTGTTCACCACCGTGGTGCTGTTCCGGATGTTCATGCTGGTCACGGAAAAACCTGACAACCGTTGACGACTGCTGCGCAGGTGACGGGCTTGGGCTCGGCAACTGCTCTCGGTTATGCTCGGGATCACTTTTGCGTAACGCCCATTTAAGTCGAGCCATGACCCGTCTATTGCGCTACACCTTGCTGGGCCTGTTGTTGATTCTCGGCCTGGCCGCCCTGTCGATCTACAGCCTGACCTGGCGCCCACAGCCCCGGGAAGCACTGCCGGTCAGTTGCCCCGCCAACACCGCAACGCTCGTGCCTGGCCAGGCCTTGAAGGTGATGACCTGGAACGTCCAGTTCCTGGCCGGCAAGCGCTACGTGTTCTGGCACGACCTGGCCCACGGTGACGATGAAAGCCCGACCCTCGAAGACATGGCCTTCAGCCTCGACGAAGTGGCAAGGGTCATTCGCGACGAGCAACCGGACATCGTGTTGCTTCAAGAACTGGACGACGGCGCCAAGGCCAGCGACTACCAGAATCAGCTCAAGTTGTTGCAGGAACGCTTGACCGACCTGTATCCGTGCAGCACCAGCGCCTTTGACTGGAAAGCCGATTTCATCCCCGACCCGCATATCTTCGGCAGCGTTGGCCGGCAGTTGGCGACGTTGAGCCGTTACCGCATCGATCAAGCGGAACGGGTGCAGTTGCCAGTGGCCGGGGCCAATTTCATCAGCCGCCAGTTCCAGCCGAAAAACGCTTTGTTGGTCAGTCACCTGCCGCTGAGCAGTGGCGGCCACCTGGTCGTGCTCAACACGCATCTGGAACGGGCCACGCAACCGGATGAAACCCTGCCAAATCAGGTCAGGGCCGTGAGCAAGGTCCTGGACAAACTTGAATCGCGAGGCACGCCCTGGCTGATCGGCGGAGACTTCAACCTGCTCCCCCTGGGCCAATACCGGCGCCTGCCTGCCGAGCAACGCACGCCCTACTCCGCCGACAGCCCGTTGCACCTGCTGTGGGACAAATACCCGATGATCCCCACCAACAACGAGGCCAGCGGCATCGACCGCGCCCACTGGCTGACCCACTACCCTAACGACCCCGGCCTCAACGGCCCTGACCGCACTGTCGACTACCTGTTCTACAGCCCTCGGATCAAGCGGGTCGAGGCTCGGGTGCGGCAGGACGATACCTTGCGGATCTCCGATCATTTGCCGGTGATTGCCCGATTCCTGTTGCCGGCCACGCCGTGACGGCAAGCCACATTCGTCGCCAGACGAGTGTGGCGCCGGCGCGCATCACCCACACGTGATCAGGGTCGAGTCCCTGTCTCAGCGGCCTGGACCGTCCAGGGTTTGACCTGTTCGCTCAGCGTCAGTCCCAAACCGGGACGAGTGGGCACCAACATCCGACCGTCGCGGGTTTCCAGACGCTCGTTGAACAGCGGCTCAAGCCATTCGAAATGCTCGACCCAGGGCTCGGTTGGATAGGCGGCTGCCAGGTGAACGTGCAGTTCCATGGCGAAATGAGGGGCCAACATCAGGCCCGCCTGCTCGGCCATTGATGCAACCTTCAGGTAAGGGGTGATGCCGCCTACTCGTGGTGCGTCGGGCATCAGGAAATCAGCGCCGCGCTGCTTGATGAACTCGGCGTGTTCAGCAACGCTGGTGAGCATTTCACCCGTGGCAATCGGTGTATCGAACTGCTGCGCCAACGCGGCATGGCCTTCAGCGTCATAGCAGTCCAGCGGCTCTTCAATCCAGATCAGGTTGTACGCTTCAAACTGCCGACACATGCGCTGCGCCGTCGGGCGATCCCATTGCTGGTTGGCATCCACCATCAGCGGGAAGTTGTCGCCCAAGTGCTTGCGCACCGCACTGACCCGTTCAATGTCGATGGCGCAATCCGGTTGCCCGACTTTCAATTTGATGCCGCCGATACCTTTTTCACGCGAGAGGTCGGTGTTCTTCATCAACTGATCGAGCGGGGTGTGCAGGAAGCCACCGGACGTGTTGTAGCAACGCACCGAGTCACGTTGAGCACCGAGCAAGCGGGCCAGCGACAGGTTGGCCCGCTTGGCCTTCAGATCCCACAACGCCACGTCGAACGCACCGATGGCCTGGGTCGACATACCGCTGCGGCCCACCGACGCGCCAGTCCAGCACAGCTTGGTCCAGAGTTTGGCAATGTCACTGGGGTTTTCGCCGATCAGCGCCGGGGCGATTTCCTTGGCATGCGCGAATTGTCCCGGCCCGCCGGCACGTTTGGAGTAACTGAAACCCAAGCCCTGATGCCCATCGACGGTCTCGATTTCGGCAAACAGGATGGCGATTTCAGTCATCGGCTTCTGTCGGCCGGTGAGCACCTTGGCATCACTGATGGGATTGGCCAGCGGCAGGATGACCGAAGCGACACGAACCCAGGCAATTCGGTCGTCGTCGGAGGACTTGAGTGTTTGTTGTTGTACGAGCATGGGGCTCTCCTTGGACAGGCGCTGAAGGCGACGATGATTGCGCAATCATCAAGAGACATAAAAAAGACCTTCGCCGGTGCTTCAGAAGGTCTCTTGCCTCGATACTACACTGATTGCGCAATCATTCAATCCCGCAAATCCCCGGAAAATCGACTGCCAGGTTCAGGTACTGGCGCGGTCGATGAACGTGAAGCCGGTGTCGATCCGCACGGGGTTGAGGTGGGCGCCCGGATTTTCGAAGCGCTCAAGCAGCGCCTCAGCCACGTGCAGGCCAATCCTGGCGCCGTCAACGCTGACGGTCGACAGCGCCGGGTAAACCTGTGCCGCGCTGCTGAGATCCCCGAAGCCCATGACGGCCAGCTCAGCGGGCACCTTCAGGCCAAGGCTGGCTGCTTGCGCCAACACACCTTGAGCCACGGTATCGGAGCTACACACCACGATGTCGGGGCGCACCGGCAGATCCAGCAGCCGCCGAAGGCCCTCTCGCCCCACCTCCAGCGTGGCGGGGGGCGCCAGGACTTCCATGGGCACCTCTTCAATGCCCTGGCGCTTCAGCTCGGCGATAAGACTGTTGCAGCGACGCAGGCCACGAGGGTCGCTGATGGTCACCACGGAAAAGCGCTGGTAACCCTTTTTAAGCAAATGTCGCGCTGTCTCTTGCCCCACTTTTTCATGTGAGAAGCCCACCAGCATGTCCAAAGGGTCTTCACTCAGATCCCAGGCCTCGACCACGGGAATTCCCGCCTGGGCGAGTCGCAAGCGGCTTGACTCGGTATGCAGCGTACCGGTCAATACGATGCCGTCCGGGCGCCGACCGAGTACGGCTTCAAGCAGTTTTTCTTCCTGCTCCGCGCTGTAGCCTGTCAGACCGAGCAGGGTTTGATAGCCCGCGTGGGTCAGGCGGTCCATCAGCGATTGCACGGTGTCTGCAAAAATGGAGTTAGCGATGGTGGGCAGGAAAATCGCCACCAGACGACTTTTGTTGCTCGCCAGGCTACCCGCCAGCATGTTCGGCACATAGCCCGATTGGCGCACCGCTTCGCGGACCTTCTCCCGCGTGTTCTCGCTCACCAGTTCCGGGCGATGCAATGCTCTGGAAACGGTCATTGGCGAGACGCCTGCAATCTTTGCCACATCGATCAACGTCAAGCTCGAACCCCTGGTGGCCACGGTCATCGGTGCCTGGGAGGTGGGCGCTGCTGGTTTCTTTGCCATGAACTGTTCCGAATCTGAAGCCAACTAACCGGGACTGCGTATAAAGCAGTTGATGGGGCGGTGAATCTACCATTTGCGCCGCCGTGCTGGCGGGCCAAACCGGCGGTTTTTCACTTGCGGGGTTTGATCCGTGCCGTGGCTTCGGCCACCAGCGGATCGTCCGGCCAGTAATGCTTGGGATAACGTCCCTTGAGGTCTTTCTTCACTTCGGCATAGGTGCTGCGCCAGAAATTCGCCAGGTCCTGGGTCACCTGCACCGGTCGCCGCGCCGGTGACAGCAGGTGCAGTTTGACGACCTGTCGGCCGCCGGCAATGCGTGGGGTGTCGGCCAGGCCGAACAGTTCCTGCAAGCGTACCGCCAGAATCGGCGGATGCTCGCTGTAGTCCAGGCGAATCGACGAGCCCGAGGGCACGCTCAGATGATGGGGTGCCCATTCATCCAGCCGTTGCGGCAAAGGCCAGGGCAGCAGGTTGTGGACGATACTGGGCAGGTCAAGATTGGCAAAATGGCTGAGGCGTGACACGCGCCCCAGGTAAGGCATCAACCACTGCTCAAGCGTGTTCAGTAGCGCCCCATCGCTGACATCTGGCCAATCACTCTCGCCCTTGGCCTCCAGGTCGAGCTGGCGCAACAGTGCCACCCGCGCCTGCCATTGCCGCAGCTCCGGCGTCCAGGGCAGCAACTCCAGGCCCTTGCGCCGTACCAGATTCACCAGCGCCTGGCTGCGCGCCGACTCATCCAGGCCAGTCAGCGGCTCACGGCTGAGCACCAGTTCGCCGACCTTGCGCTGGCGCTCGGCCCGCAGCACGCCTTCACGCTCGTCCCAATCCAGTTGATCCACCGTGCGCACCTGCTCGGCCAGGACCGAATCAAACAGCGCCGGATCGAAGTCCGTCGCCAGGTAGATCCGTTCTTCGCGCTGCCCCTGACGGCTGCCCAGGTCGGCGATCACCAGCCACGCCTGTTTCATCAGGCTATCCGCCTCGGCAAACAACGCCGCGCGGCCGTTGGCCAGCCGATACTCCGCCCCGCCGGGCCGCCGCTGTTGGGCGACGCGATCCGGGTAGGCCAGCGCCAACAGCGCACCCAGCCAGCGCGGATGTTCGGGGTCGGCGACGGCTTCTTCGGCCTTGCCCCGCAGGTAACCGCGATATTGCCGGGCCAGCTGCCGTGCCCGCTGCACCCCGCCCTGGACGCCACGGGCCGCCCGCTCTTCACCAGACAGCAACGCCAGGCGCGTGTGCAGGTCCGCCCCGGCGCCGCGCAGAATGTCTCGCTCCCCCAACAACGCCGCGACGTTGCACGCCATGTCCGCCAGCCCCAGCGACTGCCCACGCAGCAACAAATGGGCGATGCGCGGGTGAGCCGGCAGTTCGGCCATCGCTTGGCCATGCCGGGTCAGTTGCTCGCCGTCCTGCGCGCCCAGGCGTTGCAACAGATCCTGCGCCTGGGCATAAGCGGCGGCGGGCGGAATGTCGAGCCAGACCAATTGCTGCGGCGTCACGCCCCAACGTCCCAATTGCAGGGCCAGCCCGGCCAGGTCCGCCGAAAGAATCTCGGCGCTGCCATAGGCGGCCAGTTGTTCGTGCTGGTCTTCGGACCACAACCGGTAACACACCCCCGGCTCCAGACGCCCGGCCCGCCCGGCCCGCTGAGTGGCGCTGGCCCGGGAAATGCGCTGAGTGTCGAGGCGGGTCATGCCACTGCCCGGATCGAAACGCGGCACTCGCGCCAACCCGGCGTCGATCACCACCCGCACGCCATTGATGGTCAGGCTGGTTTCGGCGATGTTGGTGGCCAGCACCACTTTGCGCTGGCCGGGCGGCGCCGGGTCGATGGCCGCACGTTGGGCGGCGAGGTCCAGCTCGCCATGCAACGGACAGAGCAGCACATTGCCGCCCTCACCCAAGGCATCGGCCAGTTGCTGATGAACCCGGCGGATCTCCGCTTGCCCAGGCAAGAACACCAGCACGCTGCCGGTTTCATCGTGCAGCGCTTCGAGCACGGTCTGCACCAGGCGCGGCTCGACGAACTCGCCGGGCTGGAACGGCCGGCCCCAGCGCACTGCCACCGGGAACATGCGACCCTCGCTGCGCAGGATCGGCGCGTCGTCCAACAACCCGGCCAGGCGCTCGCCTTCCAGAGTCGCGGACATCAGCAGGATTTTCAGCGGCTGGTCGTCGCGAAACAGCTCCCGCCCATTTAGGCTCAAGGCCAGGGCCAGGTCGGCGTCGAGACTGCGTTCGTGGAATTCATCAAAAATCAGCAGCCCCACGCCCTCCAGCGCCGGGTCGTCCTGCAAGCGGCGGGTGAGGATGCCTTCGGTGACGACTTCAATGCGGGTCTTGGGGCCGACCTTGCTGTCGAGCCGAATCCGGTAGCCGACGGTTTCACCGACCTTTTCCCCCAGCTCGCTGGCCAGTCGCTCGGCCGCCGCCCGTGCCGCCAGACGCCGCGGCTCAAGCATCAGAATGGTCTGCCCGGCCAGCCAGGTCTCATTCAACAGGGCCAAGGGGACGCGGGTGGTTTTACCGGCGCCGGGCGGTGCTTCGAGCACGGCTTCGTGGCGCGATGCCAAGGCTTGACGCAGGGCGGGTAAAACTTCATCAATCGGCAAAGAAATCATGCTGGCTCCAAAACAGAGGGCCGAGTATAACGGCGAACTGTTTAGCGTGGTCTGGACTCCAACCAGCAACGCCTTTACCTGCTCAGGAGATTGCTATGCGTATTCCCTTTCGCGTGATCGGCGGCGTTCTGGTCGCCTCTCTGCTGACCCAGATCAGCGCCTGCGGCTCGATCTTCTACCCCGACCGTCGCGGCCAGATCGACGGCAAGATCGACCCGGCGATTGCTGCGCTGGACGCCGTCGGCCTGCTGTTCTACATCATCCCCGGCCTGATCGCGTTCGCCGTGGACTTCGCCACCGGGGCGATTTATTTCGAACCCGGCCGCAACGTCCAGATCGAGCCAGAAAAACTCAAGCCGGCCATCAACGCCGACGGCAGCGTCAATAACCTCAAGCTGCAAGCGATCCTGGAAAGCGAACTGGGGCGCAGTTTCCCCCTGGACGACCCCCGCTTGATCCAAAGCAAGGGCAACGCCCAGCAACTGGCCGCCCTCGGGCTTAAACCGGCCGCGTGATGGGCGCTATTGAAGGAACGACCGCGCCATGACCACCAGCACCGAACATGCCCGTCTGCTGCGCCTGGCCACGCGCGCTTCGGTGGCCGTGGCGCTCATTCTGGTCGTTGCCAAGGCACTGGCCTGGTGGCTGAGCGGCTCGGTGAGCATGCTCGCCGGCCTGACCGACTCGGCTCTGGACGGCGTCACGTCGCTGCTCAATCTGCTGGCGGTACATTACGCCTTGCGCCCCGCCGACGAAGACCATCGTTACGGCCACGGCAAAGCCGAGTCCCTGGCCGGCATGGCCCAGGCATTGTTCATCGGCGGCAGTGCCGTGTTGATTGCGTTGCAGGCAGTTGAGCGCCTGAAAAACCCGGTCCCGGTGGAAGCAGCCTGGCTCAGTGTCGGCGTGATCATCTTCGCCCTGGGGCTGACCCTGGCCTTGTTGGCGCTGCAACATCGGGTCGTCCGCGCCACCGGCTCCACCGCCGTGCGCGCTGACTCGCTGCACTATCGCTCGGATCTGTTGCTCAATGGCAGCATCCTGGTCGCCCTGGTACTGGCCGGGCTGGGTTGGGATCGGCTCGACGCCTGGTTCGGCCTGGGCATCGCCGCCTACATCCTGTGGAGCGCCATCCAGATCGCCCGGGAAAGTTTCGCGGTACTGATGGATGAGGAACTGCCACCTGACGTCAGCCAGCGCATGCTGGAACTGGCCTGCGCAGTGCCCGGCGTACTGGGTGCCCACGACCTGCGCACACGTATCTCGGGTAACCACTGGTTCGTGCAGCTGCATCTGGAGCTGCCGGGCGAGCTGACCCTGTCAGTGGCCCACGGCATCAGCGACCAGGCCGCCGATGCCATACACCGCGCCTATCCGAAGGCGGAAGTGTTGGTGCATGCCGATCCGTCGGAAGTGGTGAAAGGCGCCGGCGCTTGACGCTGAACACAGAACCCGTGGCGAGGGAGCTTGCTCCCGCTGGCCTGCACAACAGGCCCAGGTTTTGCGGTCGCTGCGCAACCGAGTGGGAGCAAGCTCCCTCGCCACAGGGGAGTGTTTTTCTTTCGCGTGATCAGTACGTTACCTGATATCCCCGGCTGCTCAAGCAACTCCCCTGGGCCTGGCGATAGGTCTGCACCACTTGCGGTGCGGGTGGGTAGGTGTAGTTGCGTGGATCGAAACCGCTCTGTTGCACCGCCCAGCGATAGCATTCGTAGCCATCCTGATTGACCTGCTCGGGAGACTGGCCGTTGGCTGGATAAGCCACCACATCGAAGCTGTTGCCTTGGGGCTGGGGCTGCGGGTTGCTCATCGGCGCGTCGACGACGACGTAGTCCCGGGTGTTGGCTTCATAGATGTAATAGGCGCCAGCGGCAAGGAAAAACAGCGAGCCGCCGATCCAGACTTCCCGGGCGTAATCGGGCAGATAACGGGTACGGATTCCGCGCGGAGGCTCAACCACGATATAGCGCGGCCCTTGAGGGCGATACCAGTAACCGCCCGAATAAAAATAGTCATGGCCACGGTAAGGCACGCGGTAGTTGCGATCCGGAAAACGATCGATGACATACCCGGGACGATATTGCGGCCCCGGTCCCCAGCCGTTGCCATGACCGTCCGGCCGGCCGGGCCAGTGCTGGTCCGGGCGAGGGTCATGGCCAGGGCGTGGCCCACCGCTCGGATAGCCATCGCTGCGGCGCGGGATATCGCGGTAGTAACCCGGCTTCGGTTCCTGGGTCTGGGTCACGCTGTCGGGGCGGCCCTGGATCGGCAGGCTGTTACCAGGTTGCTGCGGCGGACGACCATTGGGGTCTTGCGGCGGGCGGTTGTAGGGCTGCCCGCCTTGAGCGTGAGGCTGGACCTCAAACTGGCGGCTGTTGTCGCCGCGAATGATCTCGTTGCTCTGTGGCCGGGGTTGGCCTGAATAACCCTGGCCGTTACCACCTCGCCCTTCCGGCCCGCCACGATTTTGCTGATCGTCGGCCACGCCCTGCGCACTGACACTTGCCCACAACAGACCAACACCTGCCAAACGCCAGATGCGCGACTTCATGAAATTCCTCACAACGGTTCAGGGCCTGATGAATGAGACTGGAAAAGCCTAGGCCGGTTCTGCGACAGGTTATCAGTCGTCGCCATTATTCAGGCATTAAAAAAGGGAGGCCCGTCGGCCTCCCCTTGAGAACTTCGTCCGTGCGCGACGCTTTTGACGTCGGCTCACCTCACGCCGTCTTCTGGACAGTGTGCAGCTCGGGGGTCTGCCAACACCGGTGGGTGCTGCGACCGCAGCCGGCCGGATTGGGCGGGCCGCACTGGACTGTTTGTCCGAGCAGTGATCTTGGTGATAAGAATAGGCCCGGAGTACCGACGAATGATTGCGAAGATTGCGTAAATAAACATCACTTGCGCAATTTTTTACCCGCGATAGATAATATCCAGCAATTATCACGACAAAGGCCCGACCAATGAGCAAACTCGACCGTTACGACCTGAGCATTCTGGCGGAATTGCAGCGCGACGCGCGCATCTCCAATCAGGAGCTGGCCGAACGCATCGGCCTGTCGCCGTCCCCCTGCTCGCGGCGGGGCAAGCAATTGGAAGACGACGGCTACATTACCCGTCAGGTCGCCCTGCTCGACCGTAAAATGCTCGGCCTGAGCCTGACGGCCTACGTGCTCATCGGCATGGACCGCCACACCCCTGAACGTTTCGAGAACTTCGAAGCCGCCATCCGCAACCTGCCCCAGGTGTTGGAATGCAGCCTGGTGACCGGCATGGATGCCGATTACCAGCTCAAGGTCGTGGTGCCGGACATGGACCACTATCAGAAACTGCTGCTAGGGCACCTGACCCGGATTGACGGGGTCACCAGTGTGCGCTCCAGCTTTGTGTTGAACCAGGTACTCAACAGCACCGAACTGCCACTGACTCATCTGCGCGGCTGACGACAAACGAGCGCCGATTCACAGCCTCGCACCGACGTACGCTCGGGCATCGGCCAGCCCTCGAACCCAAACCACATTCGCCTTGAAGCCACGAATCAGCCTTTGAAGTCCCGCGAGGCGTATTCGGCGAGCTTGCCCTGGATGAAGTCCAGAAAGCACTGGATCCTCAGGGCCAGTTGGGAGTTGCGGTAATACACCGCGTTGATCGGTTGGCGATAGCCGCTGTTGGCATCGGCCAGCAGCACCTTGAGCCGGCCGGCACGGATATCTTCGCGGGTCATGAAGTCCGACAGGCACGCTATGCCCTGCCCTTGCAGCACCAAGTGGCGCACGGTCTCGCCACTGGACGCGCTGATGGCTGGCTGGATCGGCCAACGATCACCGTGCTCGTGACGCAGCGGCCACTGATTGAGGCCCTCGTTCTGGGCAAACCCCAACAGGGCATGCCGGGCCAACTCGGCGACTGTGGCAGGTGTTCCGTGCCGCTTCAGATAGGTCGGACTGGCCAGTATGTGCAGCGGGCTGCAACCCAGGGATCGGGCGTGAAGCGTCGAGTCGCTGAGAGTGCCGATGCGGATGGCGATGTCGGTACTTTGCTCGAGCAAATCGATGATCAAGTCGTTGCTGTTGAGTTCGAGCTGGATATCCGGGTAGAGCCCGCGGAACTCTTCGATGTGCGGCACGATAGCGTGCAACATGAAAGGCGCCGCCGCGTTGATCCGCAACCGCCCGGCCGGTTTTTTCTGGCGAGACGACAGGCGTTCCTCCAGCTCATCCATCTGGTCGAGAATGCCCTTGGCCTGCTCGAAGAAATACTTGCCCTCTTCGGTCAGGTCCATGCGCCGCGTGGTGCGGTTGATCAGCGTGGTATCGAGCTTGGCTTCCAGGCGCGACAAGGTACGACTGACCGCAGACGGCGTCTGCCCGACCTGCTCGGCGGCGGCGGAAATTGACCCGCATTCGATCACGCAGACGAAAATCTGCAATTCGTCGGATCTGGCTTTCACATATCCCCCTGTCGACTGCGCGCGCTTGTGGCGAGGGAGTCTATCCCCGTTGTGCCGCAAAACGGACCTGAGCCACAGGATAGTATCGGGATACGTGACAAAAGAAAGTCAGGCCTTCAGGCCGAACACCTCAATCAAATGCTGCTCATAGCGCGCCACATCGGCCTCGATATTCGGGCGTTTCATCACGTCCACGCTCAGAAAGGTTGGCAATCCGCTCATGCCCAGGAACTGGTTGGCCTTGTGGAACGGGAAGTACACAGCGTCCACACCCTTGGCTTCAAAGAAGTCGGTCGGGTCATCGAAGGCTTGCTGCGGGGCGTTCCAGGTCAGCGACAACATGTATTGCTTGCCTTGTAACAAGCCACCGCTGCCGTATTTCTGCGAAGCATCGGAGCGGGTGCGGCCGTCGCTGGCGTAGAGGCTGCCATGGCCTTCGGTGAAGACCTCATCGACGTATTTCTTGACGGTCCACGGTGCGCCCATCCACCAGCCTGGCATCTGGTAAATGATCACGTCGGCCCAGAGGAACTTGGCGACTTCCTCTTTGATGTCGTAACCACCGTCGATGAACGTGGTTTTCACATCGAACCCGCCACGATCCAACACGCTGACCGCCGCGTCATGGAGGGTGGCGTTATAGCGACCGTCGGAGTGGGCGAATTGTTTACCACCGTTGAGCAGCAGGACTTTTTTCATGGAGAGCCTCATCGGATTCCAGGGGACACGGTTGAGCGGTCACCCAATGGAAAGATTGAAAATGATGGCGGCAGAGTACCGATGAGCTTGCGGCGGAGTAAGCGCTGCAACGGCAAAACTGATTTGACCTATACGCACGAATAGACAGCCAATTCTTGCCGTAGCATTCGCATACTTTTATTCAGGAGCCACTCCGATGAGCCAATTGCACGGTTTCATCTTGCACGCCAAGACCCGTCCGGAAAAAGCCGAAGCCTTCGAAACGCTGTTTCGTGCCTACGTGGAACCGAGCCGTGCCGAACCCGGTTGCATCGAATATCACATGCTGCGAGACCGGCAAGACCCGACACTGTTTATCTTCTATGAAATCTGGCAATCCCAGGCTCATCTGGACGTGCACTCGAACCTGCCGCACATGAAGCAGTTTTTTGAGGAGCGCATGGAGTACCTGGAGCGCGATTTCGAAATCCGCCGCGTCGACATGCTCAGCCCGTCCTCGGCTAGCCGCTGATCAGCAAATGGCCGCCGAGCACACCCAGGCCAATGAAAAATGCCCGTTTGAACAGCTCGGCGCTGATGCGCTGACGCAGCCATTGCCCCAGCCACATCCCCAGCAGCGCCGGCGCCAAGGTCAGCAACGAAGCGCTTAGTTCGCCACCGCCCAAGGCACCGTGCCATAGCAGGCCGGCCGCCAGGGCCAGTGTCGACACCGTGAATGACAAGCCCAACGCCTGCACCAGTTCGTCCTTGCTCAAGCCCAACGCTTGCAGGTACGGCACCGCCGGAATAACGAACACACCCGTCGCGCAGGTGATGAGGCCAGTGAGCAGACCGCACAACGGCGCTGCCCACGGCTCAACACTGGCAGCGACCCGCAATGTCGGCAGCAACAGCCCACTCAGCGCGTACAGCAACAACGCGCCACCCAAAGCTCGAACCGCCCAAGGTCCACCCACCGTATCGAACCACAACGTGCCCAGACTGGTGCCAATGCAAATCGCCAGCAACAGTGGCCACAAACGCCAGATCAGGGTTTGCAGATGACCGCCAAAGGTCAGTTGCCAGATATTGGTCAGCGTGGCCGGGATGACGAGCAACGCCGCAGCCTGTGTCGGAGCCATAGCCAGGCCGAGCAAGCCCATGGAAATGGTCGGCAGGCCGAGGCCAATCATGCCCTTGATGGTGCCGGCCAGCAGGAAGGTGCCGACGACCAGTAAAGAAAGGACAGGGCCAAGATTTTGATAGAAAGCCATGAGTGTGTTCATGGGCGTATCGTGGGCCCTGGCGGTCAGGTTTTAAATCTGCCATATACTGAGACAGCCTCTGGCCGAGCAAGAGGCTGAGAGTTTTGTTGGTGTGACTGGCGCCTTCGCGAGCAAGCCCGCTCC
>NZ_JABWQV010000123.1 GCF_014268615.1 Pseudomonas tehranensis
CCAGCGGGGATAAATCCCCTCGCCACAATGTTACAAACCTGCAAATCCGAGCACCTTTTCCCACAAGGCCACTAAACTGACTTCATTGGGTCTGCGCCAAGGGAATCGCCATGTCGCTCCGTTCGCCGTTGTATTCCCAGCGCAAGCCGCTCCTGGCCGTGGTGGCGCTGCTCGTTACAGGTTTCCTGGCCATTGCGTTGCTGGGCTATTACGCGGCCCATGCCTCGGTACGCGACACCCTCCTCAAGACGCTGTACTTGAACCTGCTGATCGGCGCACTCGTCACGCTGACTGTCCTGGTCATCCTCTATCGCCTGATCGACCGCTACCAACACCGTATAGACGCCCAAGCCACCCTCGACAGCCTGACCGAACTGCCGAACCGGCGCGGCTTCGATCTGCTGGCCGTGCAAGCCCTGCATGAAGCCCAACGTGAACCCAAACCGCTGGCGGCGCTGCTGCTGGAGCTGGACGAGTTCAAGCGGCTGGGCGCCACCCATGGTCACATCGCCAGCGACCAGTTGTTGACCGGGTTCGCTCGCGACTTGACCGACAGCCTGCGGCATTCGGACATTGTGTGTCGCTGGAGTGGCGAGGCTTTTATTGTGCTGCTCAAGGACACCGACGGGCAGAACGGTCTGAAGATCGCCGAGAAAATTCGTCAACGGATCGAACAACAGCGTTATTTCTGCAGCGGCAAAGAGCTACGGGTCACCGTCAGCATCGGCCTCACCACCTTGCAGGACGAAGACACCTTGCACAGCCTGCTGTCGCGGACCGATCATGCACTGCAACGCGCCCGGCAAACCGGGAACAACCGAACCTGTGTACAGATGCCTCACTCCAGCTATGAATAAACCTGACCTGTGCCCGGCCTGTGGCGCCAGCAATGACTGCACCCTGGCCGACCCGCGAACCGCCGACCGCGCCTGCTGGTGTTACGGCGTGAGCATCGACCCGGCCGTGCTTGAAGCATTACCGGCCGAGCTGCGCGATCAGTCCTGCCTGTGCCCGCGCTGCGCCCAGGTATTGGAGCAGTTACAAGCCAAGGAACAGTCGATTGGGTAAGATGCGCGTCCTTTCTCCTCCGCTGCCCGCCCATGCGTGTTGATCGTTTTTTAAGCAACCTACCCCGTTTCAATCGCCAGCAGGTCCGCCTGCTACTGGTGGAACGCCGAGTACGGATCGACGGCCAGATCGTCAACGATCCCCATACGCAGGTGCGTGAATTCAGCCGTGTCGAAATCGACGATGAGGTGCTGCAAGGGGGCCGCCCGGCGCGCTACTTCATGCTGCACAAACCGCCCGGTTGCGTCAGCGCCACCCGCGATCCGCAACACCCTACCGTACTGGATCTGCTGGACGAGCCAGACAAGGACGACCTGCACATCGCCGGACGACTGGACTTCAACACCACCGGGCTGATGCTGATCACCAACGACGGCAGTTGGTCACGGCGCCTGACCCAACCGCAGACCAAACTGCCCAAGGTCTATTACGTCGAAACCGAGCAAACCATCACCGCGGAGTACGCCATCACCTTCGCCCACGGCTTGTACTTCGCCTTCGAAGACCTGACTACCCAGCCAGCTGAGCTGACATTGCTGGGGCCAAGATCGGCGCGACTGAGCATCGTTGAAGGCCGCTATCACCAGGTCAAACGCATGTTCGGCCACTTCAATAACAAGGTGCTGCGCCTGCACCGCGAACGCATGGGCCCGCTGCTGCTGGACGCCGAACTTGAGCCGGGCCAATACCGTGCCCTGAGCCCTGAAGAGATCCGGCTGATCTGATCGTATGACCGCTCGGCAGAAGTGTCGGGCAATTGTCAAACAACACTTGCGCGACAGCCGGTCCGCTGCTTGAATCAAACCGTCGGCCGAAATGTGACCGATGAGTCACCACATACTTCCAAGAAACTTTTTGCCGGCCGGAGCCCTCAGGCTCCTTCTTAACAGTCGACAAACTGCCCGCCTATAACAACACCCGTCGACCAGCTTGCGCGGATCGACATGGGCCTTCTCTTCCAGGCGTATGCCTACCTGTCACATTGCTCGTGCAATCTCATTGCGCGCATACCCGCTTGCCAGGAGTCTTATGACATGAGGCCAGAAATCGCTGTGCTGGATATACAGGGTCAGTATCGGGTTTACACGGAGTTCTATCGCGCAGACGCCGCGCAAAAGACCATTATCCTGGTCAACGGCTCGATGGCCACCACCGCGTCGTTTGCACAGACCGCCAAAAACCTCTACCCGGAATTCAACGTCGTACTGTACGACCAGCCCTACGCGGGCAAGTCCAAGCCCCACAATCGGCATGAGAAAATGCTGACCAAAGAGATCGAAGGCCAGATCCTCCTGGAACTGATCGATCACTTCGCCGCTGAGCATGTGCTGTCTTTTTCCTGGGGCGGCGCCGCCACCCTCACCGCCCTGGCCCAACGTCCACGGCGCATCGAAAAAGCGGTGATCAGCTCATTCTCGCCGGTGCTCAATGCGCCCATGCGCGACTACCTGGAACGCGGTGTCGATTACCTGGGAAGCCGGGACGGCGACCGCGTAGGACATCTGGTCAACAGCACCATCGGCAAGCACCTGCCGCCGCTGTTCAAGCGTTTCAACTATCGCCACGTCAGCAGCTTGGCCGAGCATGAATACGGGCAGATGCACTTCCACATCAGCGACGTGCTCCACAGCGATCGGTTGTGCTACGTCAATGCGGCGAAAAAAATCAACGTGCCGGTGCTGTTCCTGAACGGCGAATGGGACGAATACACCGCCGCCGAAGATGCCAAGGTCTTCGCCAACCACGTGCAGCACAGCAGCTTCAGCACGCTGCAAGCCACCGGGCACTTCCTGGACATGGAACACAAAGCCGCCTGCCGCGACAGCCGTGACGCCTTGCTGGGTTTCCTCAAACCCACCCAGCACGAAAGCCGACCGCGCTACAGCTACGTGCAGGGTTACCATGCACCGGCTATCTGAAACCGAGTCTTCGCGAGCAAGCCCCGCCCTGCGCTTTCAGCAACGGGGTTTGCCCGCGAACGACCGCTCTGGTTTGAGGCTTGCGTAGACGGTTAACTTCACCGTCCGTAAAGAAAAACTTCAAATCCCTGGCCACATCTGGTACAAAGTCAGCCGCTCTGAGCGGGTGTCGTATAATGGCATTACTCCAGCTTCCCAAGCTGATAACGAGGGTTCGATTCCCTTCACCCGCTCCACTATTTTCAAGGGCTCCAGACGTGTCCGTTTGAGCCTTAGCGTGATTGGTGACAGTTCCGGTGACAGTTTGCGTGTATGCAAGCAGCTGCGGGAGCGAGAACCTGCCGCCGCCCTCCCCCTATAGCCATGCCCGTTTTATGTTGACCCACGGGAAACTGGTATTTTTGGTAAGTTTTTTCCTCCCCCCTTTGGAAGCTTGGAAATACAAGGCTTGTAAAGGATTTGATTAGGTAAGATTTAAGTAATATCTAGTAATAACATTACCTTTCACCATGGTCAGAAACCGAAAATAAAATATCCATATAAATCAATAAGTTATAGAAAAATTACTTCCCTCCTTACTCAAAAAAGCTAGTGCAAAGTAAGTCCTCGAAACCGCATCGCACGCGGGCTCCAGCTGATTCCTAACCCCTCCATACCTAAATTACTTGTTTCCCGTGGGTCACCTGAAAAAAGAGCCTTCAGGAATCGCTCCTGGGCGCTCATAAAACAGGGGGTGGGTGCAGGGTTCTGTAGGGTTTTCTCGGCCCCTGTTCGCCCAGGAGAGGCCCAGCGGGCGCTGTCGGGGATTGGTTGCAGGGGTGCAGAAATTAAGACCGATTTAGCCCGCAGGCGTGGCGGGGGGACGACGGCGCGCGCCAGGTGCAGACCTACCTTGCCCGGCCGGCCGCGCCCCAGAATGGTGCGCCACGATTTGCCCCGGCCCCCGACTCGACGTGCTGTCACCGTTGGCCATTCGCACCTTCCCATCGCGACGCCCAAAGCCCCGTGTTCATTGGCCCACGGGGCTGTGATCGATGGACGGGACAAGCGCCGGATGGTATGTTGGGCTGGGTTATTTTCGATCGAATCGCAACACAACTTTAGGTGTTTACCTACCCGTTTGCGTGAGCTGGCAAGGGCCGAGTTGGCCGCATCTGTTGAACGCTGAGGTATGACGATCATCGTCATACCTTCACAACTGCTTAGCTCAAGGACTTGATGAGTGGACACACAATTGATGCCAGTGCCGTTTCACGGCGACACCGTAGTCTTGCTATATGAAGCCGGTCAGCCATACGTGGCAATGAAACCAATCGTCACCAATATGGGCCTGGCATGGTCTCCGCAACGCACAAAGCTGCTAGAGAAGTTCGGACCAACTGTGACGGAGATCGTCACAGTTGCTGAGGATGGCAGCCTCAGAGATATGACCTGCCTCCCCCTACGCAAGCTCGCCGCCTGGCTCTACTCAATCAGCCCGAACAAAGTGGCGCCCGAACTGCGCGACAAGATCAGCCGATACCAAGAAAAGTGTGATGAGGTGCTGTGGCAATACTGGACCCAGGACACAGAGCGACACATCGCGATGCTGAAAGAGCGAGCCTCACGGATCCTCCCCTTACCCGGCGTCAAGCGCAGCGCACGCGACGGCATCAACTTCAAGCAGCTGCTCATCCTTCAAGAACAAGGGCGCAACCTCGCCAGATGGCTGGACGCCGCGACGGGCAGCTTTGAACGCCAGGGCTTGCACAATCAGCTCCGCCAGGTGAACGACGCCCTGGGCTTGCCCACGCCGCCGCTGGAGCCAGGCCCTTTGGCGGTTCAGCGAGACTAACCATCCCCGGACATTTCGTTTCGCCGTGTGCCTCGACTGTGGGGCCCCTCACTGCTTCTTATTGCTACGTGTCTTGATTTGTCCGGGGATAAAAGCGTAGTCTTTACGCGTCGCTGCCAATTCAGCGACCGGGTTTGACGGCCCGATCAGCAAAAGGCGCAACAGCGCCCCCTAACTTCAATTGCCGGCGCTTTTTTTGTGCCTGCAGTTCCGTGTTATGGCGGCTGTGCGTGGGAGGGCTTCGGCCCTGCCGGGATCCTTTTGCCCCGGTCCGTCAACCTGCGTACAGCTGCCACCCTCAATCGTTTGACGGCGATCCGTGGCAGCTCCAATCAGCAAAAGGAGCTTCACGATGACCGCCCTTATTCCGTCCAAAATCCGCGCACTTGCTCATCGCCGCATGGCTCTCGCCGCGTTGCACGCCAACTCCTCCCTCTCCACTCGCCTCAAGCGCTACAACCACCATATGCACCAGGTGCGCGTTCTGGAAACGCACGACGGTGCCCTATGAGAACGCCCTACGGTCTTACCGATGCTGATCTGTTTGATTTGGAACGGGTGCGGGATTCGCTTGCCCTGGTGCATGCGCTCGCTCAGATGGCCAGCGAACCGGGGCTGTATCACCCTCAGATGCTGGCCGGCTTCTTGGACAAGATCTGCACTGATCTGGATAGCGTCATTCGCTCAGCCAACAGCACTGCACGTCGGATCTGATCCCAAAGGGGGGGGTGTAGTACGCCCCCCCCTTTCGTGACCACTCAAAACTTTAAATAGAGCCAATAACATGAAGACACCATCGCTTTTTGAGTTCGAAACGCAGCCGGTCCGGATCCTCGACGAACAAAACGGCGAGACTTGGTTTGTTGCTGCTGATGTTTGCAGGGTGCTAGAGATCGCTGACGTGAAGGGTGCTTACTCCCGCCTTGACGACGATGAAAAGGATACCCGCACTATGGGTACCCCTGGTGGTCCTCAGCAGGTGGTGATGATCAATGAGGCTGGCTTGTACAGTCTGATGTTCACGAGCAGAAAGCCCCAAGCGAAACGGTTCAAACGGTGGGTCACCCACGACGTCCTCCCATCGTTGCGAAAGACCGGCAGCTACTCCCTCGGAGAAAAGATCACGGTCAACCAACAGATCAGCATGTCGAAGCACCGCCTGGGGCTGATGAAAGAGCTGATGCGCAGCCGCAACAAGGTCATGCGGGAAGCGCTGGGAGCGGAGATCACGCGTTTGTCAGGATCCATGGGGTTACCGGTGCCGGATCTGGATGGCCTCGGCAGCGTCGAGCCTCCCCAGGCCGACCTCGTCGCAGACTTCTGGGCCGCGCTGCTGCAGCTGGATTCCAAGGGGATCGCCTACAACCACTCCAAGGATCCGCAGCTGATCGGCCTGAACATGCCGCACCTGGTCGAACTGTTCGCCGCAAATGGCATCCAGACCGTCATCAGCACCGATGTCACGAATGCCCTGAAGCGCTGCACCGATCCACAGTTTTTGGGGTTGAAGGCAGTGGACAGCATCATTCGCAAAACCACGACCAAGTGCTGGGTGTTCAAGAAGCCGGCTCAAATCCAAGCTCAATGACGAACGCTGCCCTTACCGTCTAGGTAAGCCAACGGTAAGGGCGATAGCTTTCGCATCTTCAGCCAAGGAGATATCGAACATGAGTGAAACACCATCAACCCGCGACGAAACGATCCTGACCATCACCCCCCCTACGGGCGGCGCCGAAAGCGGATTCTTGACCGAGTCCGAAACCTTGGCGCTCGCCCAGTTCGTTAAACGCGTGGGCTGGTTCGAATTCACTAGCAACGCGGCGGATGAAGACGAGGCCCATCTGGTCAAACAGGCTTTTGATAAGCTCCAGGACGTACTTGCGCGTGCCGGTTACGCGCCGCGATAACGATTCGAACCAGCGCACCACTCGTCCGGCTCCTACCTGAAGACAGGTCAGGAGCCTTTTTTATGGGCAGGATCCGCGTCAGCAACTTCTGGGGGTAAGCGCTCGCGTTCCGTAGTCATCATCTGCTGAAGCAGATGCAAGGCAGTCAGGTTGCCGCCTAAGTGAAAGCGCCAAGCTTGGTGAGTGGTCTTGTACAAGCCGTCGATTTCCGCGATCACACGACGATAGCGCTCAATTTCGAGCACCAGTCGCCGGCTTTCGGGATGGTTGGTCCAGATGTAGCGAAGTTCTTCCTTCGTCACGGGCCGGAATGGAGGCAGAGCACGAGTCATAAAAAGACGACACTGTATTAATTAACAGTAGTCTTGCACGAGAGTAGCGCCACGCCTAGCGCCATTGGGCGCTTTCCGGTATCGCCATGACCGACAAAATAATTCCCGGTCAATGGCGCATCCAAAAGCCCCACCGCGACCAAAAAACTTTGCCCGCTGAATAGGTTACTGAAAGCACCGCCGGTTCAAGCGCCGTTTCGGCGGCCGTTGCTGACACATTCGTAACCCTTAATCAGTTGACATAGTAAGCCAACGTGTTCAAATGTGTTCTTGCAGAAGCTTGTATTTGCTTGCAAGCGCTGAAAGGCAAGATCGTGTGAGGTTCGCTCCGCAAAGCCTCGCTCAAGCCTGATGACACATAGCGGTTACGAATAGTTGGTATTTATGCCTAGGCTCATCGTCAAAGACAGTGAAGTGGTGAAGATTTTCGCACACCTGATGGTGCGTGAAGAAAATGCTCGTCTTTACGATTCTCTCGTTGTTGCAGAAGCTGTCAGCGATATCAGTGCGGATGCGCAGTGCATCTTGGCGCCTGGGTATCGCCTACTTCGCATCAACCATCGCGTTCGCCCCTCCAGCGACCGCTTCGAAATCGCCCTGGTCAACGATCTGTTGAAATCAGTTGTTTACTACAACCAGGTAGTAATTTCGAACATCGTTGATTTGAATTGCCGGCCGGCCACCCAGAATCTGGTATGGCGTTCAGCTGATTCACGCCATTCCGCTGTACTGCGAGATGTAGCTCAGAAGGTCTTCTTCAACTACATCCTGAATCGCTATGACGTGATTTTGTCGGACAATCAGCAAACTGGAGAAGGCAAATTCTTCTGGCAGCGCCAGATGTCCAACGCCTTGGCATTGGGTCTTCACGTCTATTACTACCAAATGCTGACGGCTTCTCTGATAGATGTTCCAGATCAGGATGCGCTTGATTCGCTGTCGGACCAGCTGTGGTCTGAGAGTGACGACCAGCAATATCATCTGGCGTTGATATCAAAGATCGCTCTGCCTGCGGGCGTATCGCTCAGCCCGGTCGAGGAATAAAGCCTCAGAAGTGGTAGATCAGGTCAACAAAAGCCCGCACTTGTGCGGGCTTTTTGCTTTGTAGCGGTCACCAGTTGAAATAAACGAGCTCGTTCACTTCGATACCACCCTTCCCGCCTACGGTATGTCTAAACGGCACCTCCTTGAGGCGCAGGCCGGCGAACACTTCCCGGATCTTCGGGTGATCCCCCACCGATATCACCATCCTGCCTCGAATCGAACGCGCCAGGTCCGCCATGGCTTCGAACTGCTCAAATCCAAAATCACCAGCGTCGTACCCGGCTGTTTCCCAATATGGCGGATCCAGATAGAACAGCGTGTGGTTTCGATCGTACCGCCGGATGCATTCCTTCCAATCGAGATGTTCGACAGTGGTCCGCGCCAGGCGCAGATGGGCGTCGCTGAGCTTTTCTTCGATACGCAACAAATTGAGTCTCGGCGCCGAGGTGGTTCCGGTACCGAAAGTCCGGCCCTTCGCCTTGCCGCCAAAACACAGGTTCTGCAGGTAGAAAAAGCGCGCTGCGCGCTGGATATCGGTCAGCGTCCGCGGGGCCTGGTCTTTTGCCCATTCGAACATCGTTCGGCTCACCAGCGCCCATTTGAACTGGCGCACAAACTCTTCCAGGTGATTGGCAACGACGCGGTAGAGATTCACCACGTCGCCATCGAAGTCATTGATCACTTCCACCCGGCTGGGCTCTTTTAAAAAAAACAGTGCCGCACCGCCACAGAACGGTTCTACGTAGCAATCATGGTCTGGAAACTCCGGCAGGATGTGTTTCGCCATGCGGCGCTTGCCGCCCATCCAGGGGAAAATCGGTGCAGACATTAGTGGTCCTTACTTCGGTTTGATGAAGGGCAGCACGCTCAAATGACTGGCCGCCCAGGCTGTCATTAATCGGAAACTGGCTCCAACGGCTTCCAGCGAATCACCTCTTCGCCCAGCCATTCGTTGACCTGCTGCAGGCGTGCCTGGATCGGTTCGAGCTCGTTCGTTGCCCAGATCTGCGCGGCCTCTTTGATCGAGCCGAAGCCGCCGGCGTTTTGCGGCACGATGCCCATCAATTGCGGTGGGATGCGCAGCGCCGCGAGCATGTCGTCGCGACTGATGTTCTTGATCGACCCAAATTCGTCCTTCGCTGCCACCTCGCTGACGGGGATCAGCTGAATACCGTCCTTCTTGCCGCCCGGGGCGTACATGAAGAGATTCCGGAAATTGCCTGGCCCTTTGGCGGACTTCAGCGCGCTGCGCAACGCGGCAACGTCCGTCTCGTTCTGCGCGGTGTCGGTCATGTACATGATGAAACCGGCGTGACTGCCGTTGTTGTAGTACTTGCGCCGGAACAAGGTCGCGGACTCGTTGAGCAGCGCGCTTTGCAGCGCCGGCAGCCACTCAGGAAGGCCGTAAATCTCCTGATTAATGTCGGCTTCGCGCTGGTGGTAAACCGTCCCGCGCTTGAATTCGTGCTCGTCCCGCCAGCCGCGCACCTGGTAATAGGTTTCGAGATCCGCGCCGCGTCGCATGTATTTGCCCAGGGCAGGCTGCAGCCCGAGCGTGCCGCGTAGCATGTTCTCGCGCTTTTCCAGATAGCCGTTGCCGCACCAGAGGAAATCCAACGCGAATTGCTCAAAGGTCTGCCGTGACAGCAACTTGTGAGGGATAAAGGTGCGGGCCAGCATGTTGCGCTTGAAATTCAAACCCGATTGCAGGAACACACTGGCCCGGGAGGACTTGGCCAGCCCGTCAAGCGACATCGGCGGTTCATACCAACGGCCGTTCAGCCAGCATTCGAGGTAGTCCAGAATTCCCCGCTCGTCGAGCACCGGCGTAGGGTCTCCGAAGGTGAAGGCCTCCATCTTGCCGCCCGTTGCCGGCAGCAGCTGTCCCTCGGCCGCAGCCGGGGCTGAAGTGGACGATTGCGTGGTTTCGCTGCCGCTGTTGCTCATCAATAAATCTCCATAAAGCCGGTATTCGTTGAGGTTTGGCCCTCAAGCGGTTCGTTCTGCAGTGCGTGGAAAAGGGCCCAGGCAAGATCCGCGTGTCCGGTCTCGTCGGTGCGGCCTGCCGTGTAGGTGAATTGCCGGCCGCTGGCCGTGATGGTTTTGCGAATCGCCATGAGCGACTGGGCCATGTCGATCCAGCCGGCGTCGAATTCCAGACGCCCTTTGTGAATCACGTCGTAGGCCTTGAGCACTAGGCGCGTCTTGACCTCCGGGGAATAGCTGAAGGTCGTCACGTTGGGGAAGAATTGGCGCACCAGCTGGGCCACGCCAGAGCCCATGCCAGTGATGTCGATACCGATGTACGTCACCCAGTAGCGCATCGTGACCTGGCGGATCGCCTCGGCCTGGGCGGCGAAGTCCATACCGCGAAACTGATGGCGTTCGAGCACGCGGAATTTGCCACCTGGAACAGTTGGCGGGGCCACGACCACCAGACCGGAGCTGTCGCCGGTTTCCGCAGGGTCGTAGCCGATCCACACCTGCCGATCGGCAAACGGCCGCGCGGCGAAAGGCTTGTAGTCCTCGGCCCATTCGACCCAGCTATCGACCATGCAGGGCTGCAGGACGTTGAGCGGGAAGATGCTCGCCCCGTCGTCGACGAACTGACACATCAACAGGTTCGCGAAGGCATCCGCGTTGTACTCGAGGCGCAGCTCTTCCAGGTCGAACAGATCGCAGCCGCGCTGCTCGGCATCTAGGATGGTCACGATCTGGCGCCAGATCCGGTCCTCGCACAGCCGGCCCTGCTGCAGCGCATCGTGCGAAACGTCGAGTTTCAGCCGCTGGGCCACCGGCTTGCCCTTGTTGAAGCGCTCGCCGGTCCAAAACGTGTAGGCCTCATGCGCCATGCTCGATGGCGTGGAAAAGTAGGTGCGCCGGTATTGCTTCTGCATCGCCATGCCGCTGGCGACCTTGTTCAGCTCGTTGAACTTGAACGTCCAGAAGAATTCGTCAAAGTAGAAATTACCGTGGTAACCCTGAGCGGTTCGGGCGTTTGTACCGAGGAAATGCAGCTCGGCGCCGTTCGCCAGAATGATTGGGTCACCGGTGAGCTCAACGCCGCACACCTCGCGGGCGAAGCCCTGGATGTAGGCTTTGAAGATGTGCGCCTGATTCTTCGATGCTGACAGAAATATCTGATTGCGCCCGGTGACCAGGGCGTCAATGAACGCCTCGCGGGCGAAGTAGTACGTGGCACCGATTTGCCGGCTTTTCAGGATTGCCCTAGTGCGTTGATTGCTCGCCCGGTACCAGTCCAGTTGATAGCCGAAGCATCCGTCTTTAAACGCCTCGGTCAGCTGCTCGATCTGCTCTTCGCTGAATTCGTTGCGAGCCGCTTTCTTCTTGGGCCCTTCGTTGCGTTTGGCCAGGTTGGGGTTGAGATCGGTGTCGGTACCGCCTGCCTTGTACCGCTCGATCCGGGCCTGCCGTTCCAACTGACGGTGCAATAGATCGATTTCCTTGAAATCCCCGCCGGTCTTGCCTTCCTTCAGGATCAACTGCACCAGGCGCGCCTCCAGCGCACCGCCGATTCGCTCAACGTTGTCGGCTCGATCCCATTCATCGCGCGTCTTCCACGCGTGAACCGTTTTCTCCTTTTCACCCAACATTTCTGCAATCGCGCAGATCCGCAGGCCGGTCCAGTAAAGGAACTTGGCCTGGCGGCGGTTATCGCGGATGGGAGTGGCTTCGGTTGTAGTCATGGCGGCGATGCTGACGCCTCGCGCGCGTGAGGGCGTAGCGATGTGCCATGTAACCCAGGGACCTACAACTGGCGCTGATTGCCCGGAAAGACGCGACTGTCGACGATGTACCTCAACGCAACTGCACCCAGCAGCACCGCTTTGAGGATCCGCTCCATGAAGAAAAAGTTTCGCTCCAAATGGTTCCGTGTCGCCGTAGAAGGTGCGACCACTGATGGCCGTCAAATCGAGCGCCAATGGCTGGTCGATGCTGCGGAAACCTACAACCCGAACACCTACGGCGCACGCGTATGGGTGGAACACTACCGCAGCGTCCTGCCCGACAGTCCGTTTCGTGCCTACGGCGACGTGCTGGCGGCGAAGACCGAAGAAGTCGACGTAAACGGTGTGAAGAAACTGGCCCTGTTTGTTCAGATCGAGCCAACCGATGACCTGATCGCCATGAACAAGGCACGCCAGAAGCTGTACACCAGTATCGAGATCTCGCCGAAATTCGCTGATACCGGCCGCGCCTACCTGGACGGGTTAGCTGTCACCGATTCGCCGGCGAGCCTGGGCACCGAGATGCTCACTTTCAGCGCGCAGAACCCCGATGCCTCGCCACTGAAGGCGCGAAAGAACAAACCCGACAACCTGTTTTCGGAGCTGGTCGAAGCGCAGCTGGAATTCGATGAAGTCGTCGAGACCCCAAGCGTTATCGACGGCCTGTTCTCCCGGGTTTCTGAGCTGCTCGGCCGAAGCAAGGCCAAAGCCAACAAGGATGACGCTCAGTTTTCCGAGCTGAACGATGCCGTCGAGGCCCTGGCCGGCCACGCAGCCGAACAGGCCAAAGTCGTCGCCTCGGCCGACGAAGGACTCAAGACCCTGGCCGGTGCGCACGAAAAGCTCGCCACCGACTTCGCGGACCTGATCAAGCGTTTGGGCGAAACCCAAGACCACAGCCAAGCCAATCGCCCAGCAGCAACTGGCGGCGATGGTGCCGTCCTGACCGCTTACTGATTCGGTCCCCCTACAAGCTCCACAGGAGAACACCATGCGTAACGAAACACGGATTGCCTTCAACGGCTTCACCAAACAGGTTGCAGCACTCAACGCAGTTCCGTCGGTGGCTGAAAAATTCACTGTCACCCCTACGGTTCAGCAGAAGCTGGAGACCGCGATCCAGGAGTCCAGCGCCTTCCTGAAAAAAATTAACGTTCTGGGCGTCGACGAGAAGGACGGCGAAGCGGTGATCCTGGGCGTCGGCTCGACCATTGCCGGCCGCACGGACACCAGCCAGACCGCCCGCAACCCGCGCGGCGTGAGCTCGCTCAAGAACGACACCTACAGCTGCAAAAAGACCGACTTCGATACCGCGATTCCATATGCGCTGCTGGATGCCTGGGCAAAATTCCCGGACTTCCAGGCGCGCCTGTCCGGCGCGATCGTCGAGCGACAGGCGCTCGACCGCATCATGATCGGCTTCAACGGCACCAGCGCGGCGGCGACCACCGATCGGGCAACCAACCAGCTGCTGCAAGACGTGAACGTCGGCTGGCTGGAGAAATACCGCACCAAAGCGCCAGAACGTGTACTGAGCAGCGGCAAGGTCGCGGGCAAGGTCACCATCGGCCCGACCGGCGACTACAAGACCCTGGACGGCCTGGTCTACGACGCTATCCAGCTGCTGGACCCATGGCATCGCAAGCGGCCCGATCTGGTCGTCCTGGTCGATCGCAACCTGCTGCACGCGAAGTTCCTCGCCAACATCGAAGGCGCGGCCGACAACGAGAACGAGCTGGCAGCGGCACGAATCATCGCCAACGGCACCCTGGGCGGCTTGCCGATCGAAGACGCGCCGTTCTTCATCGACGGCGGCATCATGATCACCACGCTGAAGAACCTATCGATCTACTTCCAGATCAGCAGCCGTCGCCGCATGACCAAGGACGAGCCGGAGCGCGATCGCATCGCCGACTATCAGTCGTCGAACGAGGATTACGTGATCGAGGACTTCGGTCTCGGCGCCCTGGTCGAAAACATCGAAGAGGCCGCGTAACCATGGCCCTCTCGCTCGCCCAACGTCACCGGCTGCAAGTGCTTGCCTCGCAAGAGGCTGCCGCTGCGTCGCCCGCCGTTTCCATGGCGGGCGGGGCGGGCTATGAAA
>NZ_JABWQV010000124.1 GCF_014268615.1 Pseudomonas tehranensis
TTCAGCATGGATGCAAGCTGATCCGGCGCTATCGCGAGCAAGCCCACGGGTTTTGCAGGCTGACATCAGGTTGGGCGTTGAAAGGCATAGTCCCGTTCGACCTTGCACACCCGCGTATGGCAATGGGCGTACCAGGTCGAGCGACCGCGTTCGCGGATTGCGCTGTGTTCGGGGTGCTGCTTCCAGGCCAGGATCGCCGCTTCGCTGCTCCAGTAGGACACGGTGATGCCCAAACCGTCTTCGCCGCGGGCCGATTCGACGCCGAGGAAGCCCGGCTGCTTTTGAGCCAGGGTCAGCATGCGTTCAGCGGCTTGGGCGTAACCCTGGTCCCCCTCGGTGCGCAGGGAGGTAAAAATCACCGCGTAATACGGTGTGCTCATAATGCTGTCCTCCGGCAAGCTTCGACAAACGCACTCACCAGCGGCGGTACACGTCCTTCCAACGCGGCTCGCTCAGGCTGGAACAAGGTGGCGACAAAGAAGGGGTGATCACGCAGCTCCACGGCTCGCAAGTCACCCGCCGAATCCCGTGCGACGGCGTGCAAGCCTTCGCTCAGCAAATCCCGTTCATATTGTGGATTGACCCCAAAGCTACAGCGATAACCTTCGAAAACCGTCAGGCGACCATAAGCTCTGGCAATCAACGAGTCCGCATCAAGCTGAAGACTGTCGATGGTTTCGATCAACGCACAGCTCAACGGCGTCAGCAGTGCCCGTTCAGCCGCGGGAGCGGTTTCGCCATGGGCGGCATCGGCCCAGCCCATCACATTGCGCGCGTATTCCAGCACGGCATGCTGAAAACCGCCGCAGGTGCCGAGGAAAGGGCGACGCTGTTCGCGGGCAAAACGTATGGCTTGCAGAGCGCCGTTTTCATTTCGGTAAGGGCTGCCGGGCACGCACCAGACGCCGTCGAAATCATTCAGGACGGCGCTGTCGGTGATGAGGTCGGTGGCCAGCCATTGAAGACCCATGTGATAACCGGTTTGTTTGCCAACCAGCTCAAGTGCGAGGGGGACCGCCTGATGAGCCGTTATTTGAGGGTCATAGTCGCCGACCAGGGCGATGTGTAAAGAACGCTGATTTTCCATGAGAGGCTCGCCGCTTGTTGATTCCTGGTTGCCACTATAGATTGGCGCTCACGCAATCAATATTGGCGTTTACCCAAGTGATCAATGCACCGACGCACTATCGTCTGGACTATCCCGATCTGTCCCTGATCCTGGCGCTGGTCCGTGGCGGCTCGCTGGCCCGGGCCGCGCGCTTGCTGCAGGTGGATGTGTCCACGGTCTTCCGCTCGGTACGGCGGCTGGAGGCCGCCCTGGGCCAACCTTTGTTCGAAAAAAGTCGTTCAGGTTATTTGCCCACGAACCTGGCCCAGGCGCTGGCTGAGCAGGCCGAGCGCGCCGAACAGGCGTTGGAGGCGGCGCGTATCGGGGTGGAGCAGGGCGGTGAGGTCATCTGCGGCACGGTGCGCTTGACCTGCACCGATTCGGTCCTGCAAGCACTATTGCTGCCGGCCCTGGCGCGGTTCATGCCTGCCTACCCGGCGCTGTCCCTTGAGCTGAGCACCTCCAACGATTTCGCCAATCTGAGCCGCCGTGACGCCGACATCGCCTTGCGCCTGACCCGTACGCCGCCGGAACATCTGGTCGGGCGACAACTGGGCACCGTGGCCTATCGGGTGTGCGCCAGCACAACTTACCTGCGATCGCTGGATGGGGATGAGCCGGCCGCCATGACCTGGATTGCGCCGGATGACTTTCTTCCCGATCACCCCACCGTGACCTGGCGTCGCCAGCATCTACCCGGCGTGGTGCCGGCTTATCGCTGCAACAGCATGCTCTCGGTCACCGAGTTGGTTCGAGCCGGGCTGGGTGTCGCGGCGTTGCCGGACTTTCTAATCGGCGAAAACAAAGGCCTGACGCCCATTGGCGAACCGCTGGCGGGGTATGACACGGCCCTTTGGTTGCTGACGCGCCCCGACTGCCGTGCGCTGCGTTCGGTAGTGACGCTGTTCGATGAGCTGGGGCGCAATCTGCGTTTGCACTGACTTTTGACCCATAGGGCGTTGATGGCTCAATCGAGGATGTCTCTCGGCGGTATAGTGACTTGAGCCCCAGCCTCAGGCAGAGAACATCATGACGACAGAATCCTCGCAGTCCACTTCCAAAGTCCCTGTTGATCACTTGCGTTTTCATCGTCCCCACGCGCATTTGGGGCCGACCTTTGGGAATGACCGCTTTGCGCTGCGCGCGGAGGCATTCGCGCGTTTTTTCGGGACGCCCATGTTTCTGGGAGGGCAGACCTTGATTGTGTTGTTATGGGTAAGCCTGAACATGTTGGGTGTGGTTCATTTCGATGCTTACCCGTTCATTTTGCTGAATCTGGCGTTCAGCCTGCAATCGGCCTATGCCGCCCCGTTGATCCTGCTGGCGCAGACACGCCAGGCCGCGCGGGACAAGGCCCAGGCCGAAGCTGATGCTCAACATCGCGAAGCACTGGCCATTGCCAACAGCGAGCGCCAGGCCCAGGCGGCACAGAACACGGCGCAATTGCTCGAGTTGTTGGAGCAGAACACTCGCCTGACGGAAATGACCAAGGCATTAACCGAGCGCATCGACTGCCTGACCACCGAAATGCACCAGAAATTCGTAAGCCAGCCATTGGTGCCGTAATCCGTTTCTGCCGTGGTAGCGACACTCAGACCTGATAGCGGGCCAGAAACATGTCGAGGGCCGATTCAACCACCTGAACCTGTTCATCCTCGGTCAGGCACGGCTGGCCCATGGAAATTTGGGGCCAGAAGGCGAATGTCTTGATCAGCCCGTGCATCTGTTGCGCGGCAAACGCCGGCTCCACGGCTTTTAACCGGCCATCGGCCTGGGCCTGGCGAATCCACACGGTCAAACCCTCTTCGCGCTGACCCATGCGCGCAACCATGTCCTGAGCCCGCTCGGGCGAATGAATCGTCGCGGCGATGGCGATGCGCGCCAGGTCGAGAAAATTATCGTCCGCCAGCATGTGCAGTTTGGCTCGCAGCAGCTTTCGAAGCTGCTCGCGTAAGGGCTGCTCCGGGCTGTAGGCCGTATCCTGTTCTGCGGTAACGCTGTTCCATAACCGATTCAGAATTTCGGCAAACAGGGCTTCCTTGCTGGGGAAGTGGTTATACACCGTGCGCTTGGACACACCGGCCGTTGCCGCAATTTTGTCCATGCTGGTGATCTCGAAACCGCTGCTACGGAATTCGGAAATCGCAGCCTGGAGGATGGATGCGCGTTTTCGTTCGGTGAGGCGCTGCGGCGGTACGGTCATGGCAAGTCGTCATATGAAGAAGGGAAATTACACTTGGCAGTTTACTTGCTCCCTGGATTCATGCAATCTACAAACTACACCGGGTAGTGTAGTTCTGGTGATCAAACGTACGGCTGAGCGTGCATGCAACGGCCATTAGCGTCCCACAACGGCGAAGCGCAATTGCGACGACGTCCTTGGAGTTTTCGCATCATGACCATTATTTCTTCTACTGACAGCCCTGCGGTGCTTCCTTCATCCCAGCAGGAACAAGGAAAGTACCGCAACCACGCCCATACACCGCGCGAAGGGCTCGGCCAGATGCTACGCATCATGTGGAACATGATCTTCCACAAGCCGCGCAATACCCGTCCTGCGGGCACCATCGAGGTACAACCGCTGACGCGCGCCGACCTACTGGCCGCGCCGAACAACAGTGTTTTCCGCCTCGGTCATTCCACGGTGCTACTCAAGCTGCGGGACAAATTCTGGCTGACCGACCCGGTTTTTTCCGAGCGTGCCTCACCCGTGCAATGGGCTGGCCCCAAGCGCTTCCATCAGCCGCCCATCAGCCTGGAAGAGCTGCCGCCCATCGAAGCGGTGATCCTCTCCCATGATCACTACGACCATCTCGATCATCAGGCCATCCTCAAACTCGCGGCCAAGACACAGTATTTCCTGACCCCTCTTGGCGTAGGCGACACCCTGATCAAATGGGGCGTCGACGCCAGCAAGGTGCGTCAGCTGGACTGGTGGCAGGGCACCGAAGTGGACGGTATCGAGTTTATCGCCACACCCTCCCAGCATTTTTCCGGTCGTGGCCTGTTCGACGCCAACAGCACGCTATGGGCTTCGTGGGTGATGATCGACGGCGCCACCCGGATCTTCTTCAGCGGCGACACCGGTTACTTCGGCGGCTTCAAGCGCATCGGCGAGCGATACGGCCCATTCGACCTGACGCTGATGGAAACCGGTGCCTACAACGTCGAATGGCCGCACATCCACATGCAGCCGGAGCAAACCCTCCAGGCGCATATTGACCTCAAGGGCCGTTGGTTGCTGCCGATCCACAACGGCACGTTCGATTTGTCGATGCATGCCTGGTACGAACCCTTCGATCGCATCCTGGCCCTGGCCTGGGAACGCAACGTGTCTATCACCACCCCGCAAATGGGTGAAGCCTTTAATCTCGCACAGCCGCAACGTGGGCGAGCCTGGTGGCTGGACGTGGAACCCTCGCCTTATCAGGACCAGCCCGACATGGCCTGACCCTCGACGCATCGATCATTCGATCATTGCGTAGTCTGGCCGCCCCATCGGATCCGGCGTGGCACCTTTGATATTCATGCCGCGTCCCGGCGCAAAGCCAGGGAAGAACACCAGGCCTTCGGCTTCCAGCCGAAAGGCCAGGGCCAGGCGGGTGACATCAAGTAGCTCACCCCCCGCTTCGAAGCGCCGGATTGCCCGGATCGACACGCCGGACTGCCGAGACAGTTCTTCGACACTCCAGCCCAGCATGGCTCGGGCCTGTGCGCTATGGGCAGGGGTGAATTGATAGACAGCGATGCGTTCCAGGGTGGTTTTGATTGCGAGAGAGGCCATGGGAATTCTCCAAAGCGGTGGATTCAAAAATACTGTGTTTTTGTACAGTTGTTTTGAATCCTGATCAATCTCATTTTTTTGATCAATGACCAGTGGTCTTCTCCAGCCAGGCACTCGGTGCGTGACCCAGCACCCGGCGAAACATGGTAGAGAACGCCGCAGGGCTGTCGTAGCCCAGATCCAGGGCAATACGGGTTACCGAATCGCCTACGACCAACCGGGACAATGCCGACATCACACACGCTTGTTGTCGCCATTGGCTGAAACTCAGGCCGGTTTGACGGCTGAACAGCCGATTGAACGAGCGCAGGCTCACAGGCAACTGCTCCGCCCACCGCACGGGTGAGACGTGGGCGTTGGGGTGCTTCAGAAACCCTTGGCACAGGCCGAGCAGGCGTGGGTCCTTGGGCAGTGGCAGGTGCAACGGCAAATGAGTGCTGCGCAACAGTTCGTGCAGTAAGAGATTGATCAGCGCGCCGTCGCGTCCGGCCTCGTCGTATTCCGGCACAAGCTCAACGGCTTCCAGCAGCAACTGGCGCATCAGGGGCGATACGCTGATGACCTGACAACGGGCGCCCATCGCCGTCACGGCAGCGGGTTCGATGTACAAACTGCGTGTACTGACCCCCAGCATCAACACCTCATGGGCAACCCCGGGCGGGATCCATACCGCCCGCTGCGGCGGCACCACCCAATTGCCGTCTTCGGTGCTGACCTGCATCATACCCGTGGCGCCATACAATAACTGCGCCCGACGATGATGGTGCGAGGGCAGTAAATGTCCCGGTGGGTAGTCAGTGCCAATGGCGACGACAGTCCTGGGTATCGCATCCAATAGATCGATCGAAGTGTTGCGCATCGAGGGACTACTCATCATTGGCGTAAACGAAAACATTATTGGCCAGTTTGCTAGAGCGGGCCAAGCTTCGCTTATCTAACGTGGGGCGCCTCCCATTACGGATTCGCCACGATGTTCTATGTATTGCTTGCGTGCTTTGGCTGCCTGAGTGGCGTAACAGCGGTGTTGTTCGGCTTTGGCGGCGGTTTCGTCGTGGTGCCTTTGATGTATCGCATGCTGATGGCCCATCACTCGGGTGACGTCATTGGTGAATCGGCGATGCACATTGCCGTCGCCACCTCCACCTGCGTCATGATCGTCAACGCCCTGGTCGCCACCGCAAAACACCACCGTGCCGGTCAGATGATTCGTCATTACCTGTGGCCGTTCGGCGGCTTCATTGCGCTGGGGGCGATCTTCGGCGCAGCGGCCGCCACTTGGCTCAATGGTGAGGTTATCCGCTACGCCTTCATTGCTTATCTGGGCCTGACCATTCTGGATTGTCTGCTGCGGCGAGGTTTTCTGACACGCGCCAGCGATGCCGTCCTACGACCTTTGGCGCCCATGGAGACCGCCTTGGGCGGCACAACCATCGGAATCATCGCCACGTTCCTGGGCGTCGGCGGCAGCGTCATGACCGTGCCACTGCTGCGCCGTTGTGGCCTGAACATGTCCCATGCCACCTCCATGGCCAACCCGCTGAGCTTGCCCGTCGCGTTGGCCGGCACCGTCACCTACATGGCCTTGGCCAGCTTCACCGGGACAGACTTCGGCCCGTGGTTTGTCGGTTATGTCGACTTGATGGCCTTTGTTGTGCTCACACTCGGCGCGCTACTGGGCATCCGCTTGGCAACGCCATGGATCGGGCGGATACCGGATCGGCTGCATGCGCGGGTGTATGTGGGGTTGTTGATGGTGGTGATGGTTGGGATGTGGCTGGGGTAGGGTCGCTATTGACCCTCCAGCCCCGGCGCTTCCCGAATAATGAAGTGATCCAGATTCTCGATATGGGCACTGAACACCCCGAACGTCTGCTCGGGGTTTTTCTTGCTCGGCACTTGTTTCAACTCCGGCGTCACACCATAAAAGAAGCAATACAACGGCGCGTCACTCTCGATGGCGTGCTTGATCTCTGCCAGAAACGCTTTGCGCTTGCGGTAGTTGTCGATCAGCTTCTTGCTCAGGTAAACGTTCACCGAGTAAGGCTTTTTCTTCGCCTCGCCCGGTTGCTTGAACCAGACTTTTTGTTCGAAATCGATGCGAAAACTGGCGCTGTGGTAGTCCTCGATCTTTTTGATCTTGCCCCAGTAAATCAGCCCTTTGTTGTCCAGCAGAAACTCGATTTTCTTGAAGAACGAACTGTAGGGCGCGGTGTGCTCGCCGATCTTCAGCGGCATGCGCTTGAGCAGCTCCTTGTCCGCGAAGTTCGACACAAAACACTCCACCGGATGGGCGAAGACATGGGTCTTGTCCGGCGCCGAATCACGGCTCGGATGCTCGCCATGACTGGCGGCTGAAGGCACACGTTCATCGCGCCTCACGTCCGCCGCCACCGCCGGGCTGGATGGCTTGCGCACATACTCACGCCGAGTCAGCAACAATTCCGACGGGAAATGCTCCTCCCGACTGTCATCCGTTTCCCCACCATCCGCCTCCACGCCCGACGCCGGCGTCTTCAGACTGACATAAGGACAACCTTCGACATGCCGGGTGCTGGGGATGTTCTTGAAGTGCGGGGTGCGCACGTAGTTCACGTTCTTGGCATTGAACGTCCCCAACACATTCGCCGCATCAAACGCCGCCCGACAGGCATCGTTGGGGCACTGGAACTGTTCCTTCGCGGAATCGAACGCCACCGTCTCGTCAAAATTCAAATCGCGCACGTCATAGATCGACAGCTTGTCGTCGAGGCTGCGGCAGTAGGCGAGGTCGAATTTCATGACGGGCTCGGGTCCTTGAGTTCGGGAAGGGTATTAATAGCGGGAGGTGGGGTGGCTTGCACTGAATGTTTTCAGCTCAGAGCAAAATCTGTAGCAGTGCCCCGGCCATGGACAGTGCCCGAGACGTTATTTGATACTCCTCCAGCTCGACGCCGATCCTGTGGTGAGGGGATTTATCCCGGGCATTATAATGCCGGGGGGCGGAAGTTCTTTTACAGGAATGGTCAGCAAGGTTGTATTGAGGTTTTTTTTTTTTTAGGCAAGGAGTTGCAATGCGGTTATTTCCAAGTAAGAAACAATGGCGGGGATGGAGTCTGCCTAGTAGATACACAGCGATAGGTCTTTATGTGACGATGCTGCCCTTGGCTTTAACGGGTGTGTCTTACGTGGCTCTACAGGTGAGAGACTATTTGTCGAGCCAGATTGAAATCGTTGAGATCGTGAAAAAAGAAGATGACTTTAAACATGTTTTTTTTGACTATCATCCGGATAGAAGTATAGACGTCTCTTATCCCTATGTGGATGCGGCGCTTTCGAGTGACTATATCGATAAGATCAATCGAGAGATTGAGGGTAATGTTGTGGGCGCCATTCGAAATAATTTATTGCAGTATCAGGTGCGCTATGAGAAAGGCGTTATCTCAAAAAATTTAATAAGTTTAAAAATATATCAGTACTATTACTATGAGGGTGCGGTGAATGGAAATGAGTCTGAGTTTTCATTGAATTTTGATCCTGTTTCGGAGCGGTTGTTTGACTTTTTTGATGTGTTTGATGCACGGCGCGATGCTTTAAAAGAGATTAAGCTAAGAATAGCTAGGGAGCTGAATGTGATATGTGAGTATGGCGTCTTTGAAGACCGCTTCCATAAGGCGAGCTACGTGCCTAGATTTTTTATTCAGGAAGAAAATATTGAATTCGTATTTAGTGAGTATGAAGTGACGCCGGGTGTGTGCGGCAGCTTTGTGGTTAAGCTTCCTTATAAAAGTATAGTGAATTACCTGAGGATGGATGGCCCTTTAGGCCGCTTGACGCCTGCTTCAGGCGATTGGGAGGCGGGGGGGCACTTTGTTAACGGCATTATGGAGGCGCTAGAGAGGCATAAACTCGAATGAGGTTGCTCGTTTCGTTTTTAAAATGCGCGAGGACTTTTACAAGTCCTGAAATTAAACGCGGCTTTGCTTCTGTTGCGCACAAAAAACCCCGTTTTCACGGGGTTCTTAGTGAGTCGTGCAGCTTAGGGTTTTTCTTTCGAATCAATCCCAGCTAAGCGCACCACCCGTCTGATACTCAATCACCCGAGTCTCAAAGAAGTTCTTCTCTTTCTTCAAGTCCATGATCTCGCTCATCCAAGGGAACGGGTTCGTGGTCCCTGGATACTCTTCTTTAAGACCAATCTGCGACAAACGACGGTTAGCGATGAACTTCAGATAGTCCTCCATCATCGCCGCATTCATGCCCAACACCCCACGAGGCATGGTGTCGCGGGCGTATTCGATCTCCAGTTGCGTACCCTGCAGGATCATCTGGGTCGCTTCTTCCTTCATTTCGGCGTCCCACAGGTGCGGGTTTTCGATTTTGATCTGGTTGATCACGTCGATGCCGAAGTTCAGGTGCATGGATTCGTCGCGCAGGATGTATTGGAACTGCTCGGCGACGCCGGTCATTTTGTTGCGGCGGCCCATGGAGAGGATCTGGGTGAAGCCGCAGTAGAAGAAGATGCCTTCCAGAACGCAGTAGTAGGCGATCAGGTTGCGCAGCAACTCTTTGTCGGTGTCCGGGGTGCCGGTTTCGAACTTCGGATCGGAGATCGAACGGGTGTACTTCAGGCCCCAGGCGGCTTTTTTCGCGACCGACGGGATCTCATGGTACATGTTGAAGATCTCGCCTTCATCCATGGCCAGCGATTCGATGCAGTACTGGTAGGCGTGGGTGTGAATCGCCTCTTCGAATGCCTGGCGCAGGATGTACTGGCGGCATTCGGGGTTGGTGATCAGGCGGTACACGGCCAGGACCAGGTTGTTGGCAACCAGGGAGTCGGCGGTGGAGAAGAAGCCCAAGTTGCGCATCACGATGCGGCGCTCGTCGTCGGTCAGGCCTTCCGGGGTTTTCCAGAGGGCGATGTCGGCGGTCATGTTGACTTCTTGTGGCATCCAGTGGTTTGCGCAGCCGTCCAGGTACTTCTGCCAGGCCCAGTCGTATTTGAAGGGCACCAGCTGGTTGAGGTCGGCGCGGCAGTTGATCATGCGCTTTTCATCGACGGCGACACGGGCGGAGGCGCCTTCGAGTTCGGCGAGGCCTTCGGCCACGTCGAGTTTGTCGAGGGCGGCTTTGGCGCGAATGATCGCGGCCGAGTCGCTGGCCGTCACGGCGCGGGCTTCGAGGGCGGCGGCACCGCCGGCGCTGTCGAGGCGGTCCATGTTGGCTTCAGAAGCGTGGCCGGCGTTGGCGCCTTTTACAGCGACTTCGCCGTCTTCTTTGTCGAATTCGTCCCAGCTCAGCATGACGTGTTGTCTCCTGCGTGAGGGCCAGATGCCCGTTGAAGGCCTACTGGCCGCGGTGGATCTTGGAAAATCGTTTGTTGCAGCAGCTGACGCAGGCAATAAACAGAAAAATGTACGGGTCGTTCTGAAGCGGCTGTGAGCGCGAGGAGGCGATAGGCCTCTGCGTGGGCTTCAGGCTGGTTTGACTCCCTGTAAGGGAATATTGCAGGCCCGTTTAAGGCGGCATTATAAGGACTTTTTTCCCTACGTGCTGCGGCGAAATAGCCCACGGAGGAGGTGGCGGACGGCATATCCGCGTGGGAGCGAGGGTTTACAAGGCTTTGGCCGTTGAAGATTTTTTTTGCATGACTGGGGTGACGGTATTTTTTGATCAAAAAACGAGCGTTTTTTGCGGTTTTACACTACATGTTGTGTTTGCAAAGGCATTTGGACGGTTTGAGACACAACCAAGCCCGATCGAAACCGGGCTGTGGAAAATGCCATTTATGATCAACCGGTGTGTGCCGAACCGGTGTGGTCGTAACCATCTTCAGCGACGGTAGCCGAGCCGGTGCGGTCGTAGCCGTCCTCTGCGACGGTCGCCGAACCGGTGCGGTCATAGCCGTCTTCAGCGACAGCGGAACCGGTGCGGTCATAACCGTCGGCGGCAAAGGTATGGGTGGCCAGGACGGACAGGGTCAGGGCGAGGATCAGTTTGGTTTTCATGGAGGTTGCTCCTGGTGGGTTTAGGTTGATCAGCCGTTGGAGCAGCCGTTGCCCATGACGCTGTAGCGCAGGATGTGGCGCTGGCCTTTGGAGTCGTCGTATTCAATCTTGGCCGGGACTACTTCGCAGACGTTCGGGATCTCGCTCATGGAGATGACTTTGGCGATGTCCAGATGGGTGGAGTAGGTGTACTCCTCAATGGCTGGTGTTTGCTGTGCAACGTCGGTCGGGGCCTCGTCTGCCATCGCGGTGGCGCTAAGGCCGGCGATGACCAGAACCCATAAAGCTTTCATCTGTTTCACCTTTTTTGAGGTCGAGTGGGGTCACGCAACCTTTTTGGGGCTGCGTGTGGAGCAGGTTTGGGGGGTTGGATTAACGGCCTTCGTGGGGGCTGTGTTGCGTTAATCGTGTTTGCCGGTTGGCGAGGTGGATTTTAGGGGGTGGGGTTAATCGCAAAAAGACCGGGTTTTGATAAACACTGTTGGTTGATCTGGTAATAATCGTTGCTGCAACCGCTTGTTTGCAGTGACGTCGGTGTTGGATTTACCGCCGTCTTCGCGAGCAAGCCCGCTCCCACAGAGGAGCCGTGTTGGACAGAAGATAGGCGTTCACTGAATTCAACTGTGGGAGCGGGCTTGCTCGCGAAGACGTCAGGTCAGTCAGCAGCACTGTTGACAGACACACTGCCATCGCGAGCAGGCTCGTTCTCACAGGAAAATGCCTGCTGGCAAGGGCTGGCACGTTAGTACCGACATTTTGTAGGGACTTGTTACTACCATCGTCGAATGGTTCTATAGGCTCGCCCCGGCTACAACGGGTACATACAAAAACAACTATGTCACCGAGGTAAGAAAGATGAGTGCGGCTTCTCTGTATCCCGTTCGTCCCGAGGTAGCGGCTAACACGCTGACTGACGAGGCGACCTACAAGGCCATGTACCAGCAGTCGGTGGTCAACCCGGATGGTTTCTGGCGCGAGCAGGCCAAGCGCCTCGACTGGATCAAGCCTTTCACCACGGTGAAGCAGACGTCCTTCGACGATCACCATGTCGACATCAAGTGGTTTGCCGATGGCACCTTGAACGTTTCCTACAACTGCCTCGACCGTCATCTGGCCGAGCGCGGCGATCAGATTGCGATCATCTGGGAGGGCGACGACCCTGCCGAGAGCCGCAACATCACTTATCGCGAGCTGCATGAAGAAGTCTGCAAGTTCGCCAACGCCCTGCGCGGTCAGGACGTGCATCGCGGTGACGTGGTGACGATCTACATGCCGATGATCCCCGAAGCCGTGGTCGCCATGCTGGCCTGCACCCGGATCGGCGCGATTCACTCGGTAGTGTTCGGCGGTTTCTCCCCTGAAGCACTGGCTGGCCGGATCATCGACTGCAAATCCAAAGTGGTGATTACGGCCGATGAAGGTGTTCGTGCCGGCAAGAAGATCCCGCTCAAGGCCAACGTCGATGATGCACTGACTAACCCGGAAACCAGCAGCATTCAGAAAGTCATCGTGTGCAAGCGCACCGGTGGCGGCATCAAGTGGAACCAGCACCGCGACATCTGGTACGAAGACCTGATGAAGGTGGCCGGCACCGTTTGCGCGCCGAAAGAAATGGGCGCCGAAGAAGCGCTGTTCATCCTCTACACCTCCGGTTCCACCGGCAAGCCCAAGGGCGTGCAGCACACCACCGCCGGCTACCTGCTCTATGCGGCCCTGACCCATGAGCGCGTATTCGACTACAAGCCGGGCGAAGTCTACTGGTGCACCGCCGACGTCGGCTGGGTCACCGGCCACAGCTATATCGTCTACGGTCCGTTGGCCAACGGCGCGACCACGCTGTTGTTCGAAGGCGTGCCGAACTACCCGGACATCACCCGGGTGGCCCAGGTCATCGACAAGCACAAGGTCAATATTCTCTACACCGCGCCGACCGCTATCCGCGCGATGATGGCCTCGGGTACCGCCGCCGTCGAAGGCGCCGACGGCAGCAGCCTGCGCCTGTTGGGCTCGGTGGGTGAGCCGATCAACCCGGAAGCCTGGGACTGGTACTACAAGAATGTCGGCAAGGAACGTTGCCCGATCGTCGACACCTGGTGGCAGACTGAAACCGGTGGCGTGCTGATCAGCCCGTTGCCGGGTGCCACGGCGTTGAAGCCGGGTTCGGCCACGCGTCCGTTCTTCGGCGTGGTGCCGGCGCTGGTGGACAACCTCGGCAACCTGGTGGAGGGCGCGGCCGAAGGTAACCTGGTGATCCTCGATTCGTGGCCAGGCCAGGCGCGTACGCTGTACGGCGACCACGACCGCTTTGTCGATACTTACTTCAAGACCTTCAGCGGCATGTACTTCACCGGTGACGGCGCGCGTCGCGACGAAGACGGTTACTACTGGATCACCGGTCGGGTGGATGACGTGCTCAACGTGTCCGGCCACCGCATGGGCACGGCCGAGATCGAAAGCGCCATGGTCGCCCACCCGAAAGTCGCCGAAGCGGCGGTGGTGGGTGTGCCGCACGACATCAAGGGGCAGGGCATTTATGTCTACGTGACCCTCAATGCCGGCGAAGAAACCAGCGAGGCTTTGCGTCTGGAGCTGAAGAACTGGGTGCGCAAGGAGATCGGTCCGATTGCTTCGCCGGACGTGATCCAGTGGGCCCCGGGTCTGCCGAAAACCCGCTCCGGCAAAATCATGCGCCGCATCCTGCGCAAGATCGCCACGGCGGAATACGATGGGCTGGGTGATATCTCCACCCTGGCTGATCCGGGTGTGGTGGCGCATCTGATCGAGACGCACAAGACCATGAATGTTGCCTGACGGTAGCCCTTAACACCGAAAGCCCCCCCCCCG
>NZ_JABWQV010000125.1 GCF_014268615.1 Pseudomonas tehranensis
TTGTGGCGAGGGGATTTATCCCCGCTGGGCCGCGAAGCGGCCCCAAATTTAGCCTGACACAACGAGGAGGCAGTTTTAGGGGCGCTTCGCACCCCAACGGGGATAAATCCCCTCACCACAGGGAAGTTCACTGAAGTGAGCGGTTATAGCTCGCTGACCCTGACCCAACGCCCCTCCCGCGCCGCCAGGCGAATCGCGGCCGCCAGCCGTTCCACTTCCCAGGCTTCTTCAAAATCGGTTCCGTCGCCGCCCTGGCCGGCGATGGCCATGATCAATTCCTGGACCTCCAGGGTCTTCAATTCGTTGTACCCCAACTGATGCCCGGCCGCTGGGCTGAATGCGGCGTAGCCCGGCAGGTCCGGGCCGGCCAGCAGACGTTGAAAGCCCCCTTGGCCGACGCGGCACAGGCGCAGTTCATTCAGCCGTTCCTGATCGAACGCCAGGGTGCCGAGCGTGCCGCTGATCTCAAAACTCAGGTGATTCTTGTAGCCGTGCTTGAGCCAACTGCTGCTGACCGTGCCTCGGGCGCCGCTGGTGAAGCGCAGCAGGGCGTGGACTTGGTCATCCACGGCGATGGTGCGCTGCTCAGTGTTGCCGGCACTGGCTGGGCGTTGGCTGTGTACGGTCTGGCTGTCGGCACACACCGCCTCGACATCGCCCAATAAATGACGGGCCATGGCCAGCAAGTGGCTGCCCAGGTCCGCCAATGCGCCGCCGGCGTGGGCGGCTTCGCAGCGCCATGACCACGGTGAGGTCGGATCGGCCATGAAGTCTTCGCTGAACTCGCCCTGGAAACTGATGATCTGTCCCAGTTCCCCGCGCTGGATCATGTCCCGCGCCCGTTGAATAAGCGGATTGTGCTGGTAGTTGTAGCCGACCCGAGTGACCACGCCAGCCGCCTTGGCCGCCCGTTGCATCTGGTCGGCCTGTTCCAGGGACACGGCCAGGGGCTTTTCACAATAAACCGGCTTGCCCGCTGCCAATGCAGCCATGGCCATCGGGAAGTGCAAATGGTTGGGCGTGGTGATGGCGATCAGGTCGACCTTCGGGTCGTCGATCAGTTGTTGCCAGTCGCCGTGGGCCGTTTCGAACCCCCAGCTCTGGGCGCACTGTCGGGCACGCTGGGGATCGGCATCGGCCAGCGCCGCCAGTTTCAGGTGTTGAGGAAGGTTGAACACCGCCTTGGCGTTATGAAATGCCAAGGCATGGGCACGGCCCATGAAGCCAGTACCAATCAGACCGATGCCGAGTTCGCGCATGAGAAAGAGCCCTTTGAGTTTTTATTTTCAGAAGGGCTCTTTATGGAATAAATATTCGCATATTGCAAATGTTGGAATAAATATTCTTTCTACTGTCGCTGAAGATCCCTTGTGGGAGCGGGCTTGCTCGCGAATGCGGTGAGTCAGTCACTGCTGTATTAACTGATCCGGCGCGTTCGCGAGCAAGCCCGCTCCCACAGGATGAATGTCGATATCAGGACAGGAACCCCCCATCCACATTCAGCGCCACTCCGGTGGTATAGCTCGACGCATCACTGGCCAGGTACAGCACCGCGCCGGCCATTTCGCTTGGGTCGGCCACGCGCTTGAGCGGGATCTGCGCCAGGGCGGTTTTCAGGATCGCGTCGTTCTTGACCAGCGCCGAGGCGAACTTGGTGTCGGTCAGGCCCGGCAGCAAGGCATTGCAGCGGATGCCGAATTGCGCGCATTCCTTGGCGAACACCTTGGTCATGTTGATGACTGCGGCCTTGGTCACCGAATAGATGCCCTGGAAGATCCCCGGCGAGATGCCGTTGATCGAGGCCACGTTGATGATGCTGCCGCCACCGTTCTCGCGCATCAGTTTGCCGGCTTCGACCGACATGAAGAAATAGCCGCGAATGTTCACGTCGACGGTTTTCTGGAACGCCCCCAGGTCGGTGTCCAGCACGTTGCAGAACTGCGGGTTGGTGGCGGCGTTGTTTACCAGGATGTCCAGGCGCCCGAACTGCTCGCGGATGCCGGCGAATACTTGGCTGATCTGCTCCATTTCACCGATGTGGCAGGCGATGGCGGTGGCTTTGCCGCCCGCAGCGATGATGGCATCGGCCACGTGCTGGCAACCCTCGAGTTTGCGGCTCGAGACGATCACATGGGCGCCTTGCTGGGCCAGCAGTTTGGCGATGGCCTCGCCGATGCCGCGGCTGGCGCCGGAAACGAAAGCGATTTTACCGTCGAGGTCGAACAACTGAGTCTTGGACATGCTGTTTCCTTGTTATAGGTGCGCTCAGAGCGTGGATTTGCTGATGACCTGCAGGCTCATCTGCTCCAGCAGTTTGTTCATCTGAACGAACTGCGCGAAGCGTTTGTCCTGGGTCTGGCCATGGAAGAAGCGGTAGTAGATCTGCTGGACGATGCCGGCCAGGCGGAACAGGCCGTAGGTGTAATAGAAGTCGAAATTGTCGATGCGGATCCCGGAGCGTTCGGCGTAGTAATCGACGAACTCGCGACGGGTCAGCATGCCCGGTGCATGGCTGGGCTGGCGGCGCATCAGTTGTACCGGGGCCGGGTCGCTGGCTTCGATCCAGTAGGCGAGGCTGTTGCCCAGGTCCATCAGCGGGTCGCCAAGGGTGGTCAGTTCCCAGTCCAGCACGCCGATGATCTGCATCGGGTTTTCCGGGTCGAGGATCACGTTGTCGAAGCGGTAGTCGTTGTGCACGATGCTGGAAGTGGGGTGATCGGTGGGCATTTTGTCGTTGAGCCAGGCCATGACCGCCTCCCATTTCGGCGCGTCCGGGGTCAGGGCCTTTTCATATCGGTCGCTCCAGCCACGAATCTGCCGGGCCACGTAGCCTTCGGGCTTGCCCAGGTCGGCCAGGCCGCAGGCCTTGTAGTCAACCTGATGCAGTTCGACGAGGCGGTCGATGAAACTCTTGCACAGGGCTTCGGTACGGGCGGCGTCAAAACCCAGTTCCGGCGGCAGGTCGGAGCGCAGGATGATGCCCTTGACCCGCTCCATCACGTAGAACTCGGCGCCCATCACCGACTCGTCGGTGCAGTGCACGTAAGCTTTCGGGCAATAGGGGAAACCTTCGCGCAACTGATTAAGGATGCGGAACTCACGGCCCATGTCGTGGGCGGACTTGGCTTTATGGCCGAACGGCGGGCGTCGCAGGACAAATTCCTGTTCAGGGTATTCCAGCAGGTAAGTCAGGTTCGAAGCGCCACCGGGAAACTGGCTGATCTGCGGCGTGCCGGTCAGGCCTGGAATATGGGCCTTGAGGTACGGGTCAATCAGACTGGCATCGAGTTCTTCACCGTCGCGGACACGGGTGGACTGATCAGTAAACGCCATGCTTATCCCTTCTGCTTATTTTGGAGGCCATCGATCATTGGCTAATCTAATGGCAGGGGAGGGGCGTCACAAGCACGCCAAGGTCTTATAGGTTAGCGTGTTGCAGGATAATCAGCGGGCCTGATGCCGGGCGGATGAGCTATGGTTTCAGCGTCTGTCGCTTTTCAGGGAGCCATCGCGATGGGATGCCCGCAAGTCTGTGGCACTGCAACCTTGCAATGCAGTTTCGGCGCCGCCCCGGCGGTGCTCAATGTGCTGCCGGTCAATCGGCTGCTGACCGGCGGGATGCCGGCGGCCAATATCATGGATCACATCCCTCTGGTGAACATCACCACCTTCGGCATGTGTCAAAGCCTGGCTAATCCCACAGTTGCCGCTGCGACCACCGCGGCATTGGGCGTGCTGACACCCATGCCGTGCATTCCTGCCACCGCAACCCCGTGGATCCCCGGCGGCCCACCAACCTTGCTGCTGGGCAACATGCCGGCCATCGATGCCAACAGCACCTTGATGTGTACCTGGGCCGGGGTGATCAAGATCGTCGTGCCGGGGCAGGTGCAGATGTTGATTCCTTGATGGGTGCAAATTCCACACTGTCCTTAGATGATTGCAGGACTATGCCCACTGAAGATCCCCTGTGGGAGCGGGCTTGCTCGCGAAGAGGTCGGTACATTCAACATCACTGCAACTGACCCACCGCTTTCGCGAGCAAGCCCACGCCCACATTGGATCTTCAGTGGACACAAATTGTGTGCTTGCCCCAAATTCCTTGTGAGGGCGGTGTGTTCAGGCTTGCGTCGGGTCATTCCAGCGCCTGAACCACCAGCGTACCCTGGAGATCGGCTTGCCGTCGGCGTCCAGTGGTCGCCCGTCTGCGGCGTAGGCGTGTGCTGGTTCCAGCAGTTGGCCGTTGAGGTAGCGGGCATCGACGGCGGGGTTGCCATTGGGGTGCATGCGTCGATAACGACCGTCACGCACACCGTCACGATAGAACTCGGACTCGGCCATTTGCCCGTCGGGGAAATAGTTGTTCGCCTCACCGTGCAGCAACCCACCCCGATAAGTGGCCTGACGCTGGAGCCCCCCTTCGGCGGCGTAAAAGCTCGCCACGCCCTGCAGTTTGCCTCTGACGAAGGGCAACACCGCCGAGACTTTACCGTTGGGGTGATACAGCGTGCTGGTGCCTTGCAGCACACCTTGCTGAAAGTTGAGGGTCGCTTGCCGACGCTGGGCCTCATCAATCTGCAGTGAGCCGTTGAGGTGGCCGTCGACCAGTTGCCCGCTCAGGTGGCTGTCGTCACGTTCCAGGTCGAGTTTTTTCGAGGCCATCGGCGCACTCCTGTCAGTTGACCTTCACCAGGCCGCCCTTGATGGTCAGCATGCCGCCGCCGTCCACGGTCTGTTCGGCGGCGGCCTTGTTCACCAGACTGATGCCGGCGTCGTTGGTCAGGGTGGTGCCGGCCTTGTTTTCCAATGACGTACCGGCCTGGTTGCTCAGGGCGGTTCCAGCTTTCTGGCTGATGGACGTGCTGGCCTGGGCCGCCAGGTCCGCACCGCTCTTGATCGCGAAACTGCCACCGCTTTGCAGGGTCAGGGTGCCGCTGACCTTGATGGTCAGGTTGCCGTCCACCGTCAGCTCATAGTTCCCGCTGACCTTATGCGCGTAGTTACCCCCGGTGCTGTGGTTCTGGTCCGAACCCACGGTCACGGTGCGGGTGTCCTTCACATCGAGGCTGTCGCTGCCGGTCTGGATGGTCACGCTGCGTTTGCCCTTTTCCAGGGTGACGGTTTCGTCGCCTTCCTTGACCGTGCGAGTGCGAGCGTTCTGCACCGTGAGGGTTTCATCGTGACCGACCGTGGCGGTGGTGTCGTTGAGCACGTTGATGTTGAAGTCTTTCTGAGCCTGGAGAAAAACCTCCTCGGCGTCCTTCTTGTCCTCGAAGCGTAATTCGTTGAAACCGCCACCGCCCTTGGACGAATTGGTCTTGATCCCGGACTGGGTCTGGTTGGCCGGCAGCGCGTAGGGCAGGGCGTTGTCACCGTTGTAGACACAACCGGTCACCAGCGGCCGGTCGGGATCGCCGTCGATGAAGGTGACGATGACTTCCTGGCCGATGCGCGGCACGAACTGCATGCCAAATCCCTTGCCGCTCCAGGGCAACACCACACGAACCCAGCAGGATGAACTCTCGTCGTTCTTGCCGGTGCGGTCCCAGGGAAACTGCAACTTGATCCGTCCGTATTCGTCGGTCCAGATTTCCTCGCCGGCCTTGCCCACCACGAGTGCGGTCTGAGTGTGCATGCGCGGTTTTTGCGTGGTGCGGGGCGGTCGATAAGTCGTGGTCTTGGGAATCGCCTCGAAGCGGTTTCGGTAGCTATCGTGGCTGGCTTCGTGGCTGACCGAGGTCACCACCCAATCGATATTCAGCGTCGAGTCTTCATGGCCGGCGAGGGTGAACCAATACCCCGGCACCAGCCAACGGCAGTCGCTTTCGCCGACAAAACGCTTCTCCTGACTGCGCAGGCCATCCACCCGTTGTTTGGTCAATGCATCGCCCTGGCCCTTGGCGTCATAACCGCCCGGATGCTCGTATATCGAACTCGGCCCGGCGACGGCTTCGGCCTGGCTGTAAAGCGACGTCGTTGGCGTGGTGAATTGGTAGTCGGTCGCCTGGTACACCCCAGCCACAGCTTGCAGGCACACCTGGCCTGAGCGGACGCCGTGCAGTTCCCGATCACCGATGTTCTGCCCGAGATAATTCACCGTCGGGCCGTTGGGAATCGGCAAGAACGCATCGTTGCTGTCGGCCAATACCAGCGTGTGCTTGCCTTCCTCGTGGCTGAAGAACCAGAAAATCCCGTCTTCTTCCATCAACCGCGAAACAAAGGCCAGATCGGTTTCGCCGTATTGCACGCAGTATTCGCGGGGTGTGTAGCTGCCGGTGAGTTTGAGCTGGAAGTCGGAGAAACCATGGGCCTTGAAAATCGTGGTGACGATGTCCGAGGTGGCGAGGTTCTGAAACACCCGGTTGTTGCTCGCCAGGGTCAGCCACCACAGCCATGGGCGCAGTAAAAGTTGATAGCGTTCGGCGGTGGCGTCGGCGGGGAGCTGGCGGATCTCCGCGACCAGACAGTCCAGCGGGCGCAACAAGGCGTCCTTGTGCAGAGTCATGGTGACATGGCTGGCGACAGCGCTGGTGAGGGTCAGCGAAGGGCCGTCGTTGATGCCGTTGAGGATGTGCGAGCCCAAGGCATTGAGGCTCTCTTCGCCGGACAGCGATTCAGGGTACAGCGCCGACAGCGTGGCGGCGGTGAGGGAGAGGGTGGTGTTGCTGTCGGTGGAGCGGGGCATTGATTGTCCTCAGCGCCGTCAAATATCGTCAGGAAATCCTTCGACCGGGCCTGCCCATAAACATGATTCAACTGGGAAAGGAACATTGTCCAGTTGATTGGTATTGACGCCAATACGCTGAGCGCAAATTTTGTCAGGCTCGCCAACTTTTTTAATCTTGATGAATCCGCTGTTTACGTAGTCATCCACTTTCTTCATCTGTTTTGGTTTTATCCATGTGATGTTGAAATACAAAACATAGACTTCTGACAGTTTGCTAATGCCAAGTTTCTCTTTTTTCTCTCGTATTTCAGACGGTGGTATGGTCGTTAAATAGAACCCTTCTTCATGCTGCTTTTTGAACCAGGCCCACTTTTGAGGTTGATTCATCGTGCATTTCCACTCCCGGACGGCGGGGGTGCCGATTTGATTATCAGTGATGGATTTGGCCGCTGACTGGGTGGTGTAGTGGTAGAACTTCATAAGGGCTCCGGTCCAACTCAGAAAGTCTTAACAGGTGATGAACAACGACGGTGTGTCACTCCAACACCCACTCCGCCAACTTCCCCGTCACCTGTGTCATCAACACATTCTCCACATCCCTTGCTCCTGCTGCGCTGCACTTGGCCAACACAGCCTTGACGATCCCCGCGTCGAACTCGAATGGCTTGCCGGTCGCGGCCTTGTACCGCCCACGCAATTTCTCCAGCTTGGCCAGCACAATGGCTTCCAGCGTCGTCTCATCCAGCGGCCGATACGCCACCACCGTCATGCGCGCCAGAAATGCAGGGCGAAACGCTTGCAGCAAGACTTTATGCAAGGCTTCGTTGAAGGCGTCGCTGCCCAGTTGCGCGGCCGGCGTGTCCAGCAACAGTTCGGCGCCAACGTTGCTGGTGGCGAGCATCACCGTGTTCTTGAAGTCCACCACCAGGCCGGTGCCGTCTTCCATCAGGCCTTTGTCGAAGACGTTATAGAAAGCCTCGAGTACATCCGGGTGGGCCTTTTCGATTTCATCGAGCAATACCACCGAATAGGGTTTGCGCCGCACTGCTTCGGTGAGCACACCCCCGCTGCCGTAGCCGACATAGCCGGGTGGGGCGCCCTTGAGTTGGCTGACGGTGTGGGCTTCCTGGTACTCCGAAAGGTTGATGCTGATCAGGTTACGTTCACCGCCGTACAAGGCATCGGCCAGGGCGTAGGCGGTTTCGGTCTTGCCCACGCCGGTGGGGCCCACCAGCAGGAACACGCCGACCGGCTTTTGCGGATCGGTCAGGCCGGCGCGGTAGGCTTGCAGGCGCTGGGCGATGGTGTTCAACGCGGTGTCTTGGCCCATCACCCGCAAGCCCATGCGCTGACCGAGGGTGCGCACGGCGTGAGCTTCGTCGGCGAGCATCTTGCCCACCGGAATGCCGGTCCAGCCGGCGATGACGGCGGCGACGGTCTTGCTGTCCACCTGTTCGGGCACCAGCGGATCGTCCTGGCGAATGGCATCCAGGCCCGCTTCCAGACGCAGCAGTTCGGCGGCCAGGTGGTCGATGCGGTTGTCGATCTCGGTGTCGGGTTTTTCACCGTCGGCGCGTTCGCTCAAGGTCAGCAGTTCGCGGCGGGTGTCGAGCAGTTCGCGCACCGCTTCGCGCTCTTCGCCCCAACGGGTCTCCAGCTCGCGGATGGCCTGCACGTTGGCGCCCGACTCGGTTTCCAGCAGGGTGATGCGTTCGCGGTGATCCAGCCCGGTGGCCTGTTCACGGCGCAAGCGTTCGACTTCGTCCTTGAGGCTGTTCTGCCGGTGGCGCAGGCTTTCCAGGGGCGGCGGGACATCGTGTTGACCGAGGGCGACCCGCGCGCAGGCGGTGTCGAGCACGCTGATGGCTTTGTCCGGCAATTGCCGCCCGGAAATGTAGCGGTGGGACAGTTTCACCGCCTCGTGAATGGCCGCGTCCAGCACCTGTACGCCGTGGTGTTGTTCCAGTTTGGTTGCCACGCCACGGAGCATTTCCACGGCGGTGAGTTCGTCCGGCTCTTCGACCTGCACCAACTGGAAACGCCGGGCCAGGGCCGGGTCTTTCTCGAAGTATTTTTTGTATTCCAGCCAGGTAGTGGCGGCCAGGGTACGCAGCTCGCCTCGGGCCAGGGCCGGTTTGAGCAGGTTGGCCGCATCGCTGCCACCTTCAGCGCCGCCTGCACCGATCAGGGTGTGGGCTTCGTCGATAAACAAAATGATCGGTTTTTCCGCGCTGCGTACCGCGTCGATCACGCCTTTGAGACGCTGTTCGAACTCGCCCTTGACGCCCGCGCCGGCCTGCAACAGGCCCAGATCCAGCACACGCAACGTGACTTCCTGCAACGACGGAGGCACGTCGCCTGCGGCGATGCGCAAGGCCAGGCCCTCCACCACGGCGGTCTTGCCGACGCCTGGCGCGCCCACCAGGATCGGGTTGTTCTGCCGGCGCCTGAGCAGGATATCGATGCACTGGCGTATCTCACCGTCGCGGCCGACGATGGGGTCGATGCGTCCGTCCCGGGCGTCGGCAGTCAGGTCCTGGGTGTATTGGTCGAGCACCGGGTCTTGTTTGTGTGGCGTCTCACCGGGTTTTGCCGGGCGCACGCCGCCGACATGTTCCCGGGAGCTTTCGGTCCATTCCAGCAGATGGGCGCGCAAGGCCTCCCGGGGAATGCGCAACAGCGACGAAGCACTGTTGAGCAACAGGCTGCGACGCTCATCTCGGTCCAACAGTGCCAGCAACAACAAGCCGGAACGGATGCTGTCCAGGCCCAGCACGCTGGCCTGCACCACAGCGTCCTCCAGCAGGCCGATGGTTTGCGTCGACAGGGCCGGCGTGCGGGTACTGCCGGATTTGAATAGCTCCAAGGCCTTGTTGATTTCTGCTGCCACCGCGTCGCGCTCCAAGCCAAAGCGCGGCAACAGACAGGCGAAGTCACCGCCTTCGATGTCCAACAGTTCCAGCAGCAGGTGCTCGATTTCCACATAGTGATGGCTGCGTTGCAGGCAGCGCTGCGCGGCGCGTTCCAGGGCGCGGCGGTTGTCCGGGTTGAGGCGTCCGATCAGGCTGGCCAGTTCCATTTCAGGCGATCTCCGGCTGACGAAGGCGAGTTTCGATCCGTTGTATGGCAAGGTTCGGCTGGCGTTGCAGGCCACCGTTCCAGCTCAAGCGCGGCGGCGCCTGGCGAACCAGTTGCAGTGGCCCGGCGCCCCGGATCAGCAACACCAGGGTGCAATCCAGATCGGGACCGAAGTACAAGGAGTAAAGGCTGGCGAGTAACGGATGGGTCTCGCCGGTGGGCAGCAAGGTATTGGCCTGGGCGGCGGTCAGCGGCCCGAGGGTCATGCGCACGCCGGCATGTTCGTCCCAGACCCGGATGCCGGCTATCGCGCTGTGGCCCAGGCGCAAGTTGCGCCCGCCGGGCTGCAAACGGCTGCGGCTGGCGGGCGGGATTTCACGCCAGCCACCTTCGTAGGCGGTCAGTTCCACCGGCAGCCCGAACTGTTCGCGCACGACTGCCGCAAACCCGGCCAGGGAGCGCCGACCATCGGCGTATAGCGCGGTACACGCCAGCACGCCAGCATCGGGCGCGGCCTGGCGTTCTTGCAACGCCTTGGGGAGCAGGCCGGTCAATGCACGTAGTTGCGCCTGCACAGCAGACGCCGCTGGTGCGGTAAAACCCAGGGCGATGCGGTGTTTGCGCATCACTTTGTAGAGCAGGCTGAGCAGACGATGCTGGAACAGGTCGAGAAACTCCGCCGGCGCATGATCGCGCGCCCGTGCCCGCTGTTGCAGCCATTCCTGATAGGCGTAAGGCAAGGGACCGTCGGGGCCGCCCAGGCCAAAGATCGGCGTGGTCAGAACGGGCGCCGTGCCGGGCTCCTGCTTCAGGCTTTCGACTTCACTGGCGGCGAACAGCGGTGTCAACGGCCCACGCAGGCGCAGGGCTTCGGCATGGGGCGCGGTGCCGCTACCCAGGGTTTCGGCCTGGGGCTGTTCGCGCTCCAGCACCAGCAATGCCTGAAGCCATTCGAAACGATGCGGATCGCGGCGCAAACGTTCGCTCAGGTTCAGAGCGTCAGGGGTTTGCCGGCTTGGGGTTGCCATGTTTTCACCTCCCTGTCCGACTGAACGAGTACGGTGCGCACGAAACGATTGGCGGTGGCATAGAGGGAAAAGAACTGCGCCAGCACCCCGGAGAACAGCACGGCACTGCTGCCGACGAAGTGTTGCGGGTCCAGTTGCAGGCTTACTTGCAACCCGTTGCGCCACCCGCGCCAGGCGTCTTCACCGACATGGGCGATGACTCGGTCACAAGCCAGTTCCAGCACCCCGGCGATCTGTCGCCGGGCACTGGCCTCGTCCCGCAGATTGTGCAACTCAAGAATTTCCCGCAGCGCGTCGAGAGCCTGGGGACCTTCCACCAACGACAGGTGGTTGAGGGTCAGTTGCGACACCAGCCGCCAGCGCGATTCGCCATCCAGGCGGGGCAGGCTTTGCGGGCTGGGCGGGTTGCGCAGGCGAGCCCAGGCCACCGGCCCGGGACGCTCAAAACCCAGTGCCGTGCCGGACGGCAGGCTCTGGGCCAGATGCCGGTTGGTGCACAGCAACTCGGCGGTGAGGCTGTAGTCCCGCGTGTCAGCCAGCGGGTCGAACTGAGTGTCCACCAGGCTGACCATCAAATCGGTGCCCAGGCGATTGGGGCTCATGCCGCTGACTCGCCGCGCATGCCAGTAATAGGCCTGGTCGTTGCCGTGCTGGCTGCCGTAATAGGCCGGGACTTTGCGCACCCCCTGGCTCGACGTCGCGCGCATGCCGCGGATGCTGTGGATCTCGACGCTGTTTTCCCGATGACTGTCGGCCACCAGGCGGTATTCGCTACGGGTGCCGTCGGGGCGTAGCGGCTCGGACGTCCTGGGGAACAGGTTGATCACTGGCGCGCAGCCCAGGGCGATGTCGCTGGCCTGGAGCGGCAGGCGGCTGACGGGCGCACGGTCGAACACGATGTACAGGTACAAGGCTTGGCTGTCGCTGGTCGCTCCGGCCAGGGGCAAGTCGAAAAAGTCGAATTTGTCAGGGAAAGCAAAGTATTCCGCCAGCAGACGCATGCCGGGGTGCACACCGTCTTCGTCCGGCAGCAAGGCTTGATCACTGGCGAAACCGACGATCTCAGGCAGACCAGTCAGCGGCTCTGGCACGCTGCCCGGTGGGCCGGCCAGGACCTTCACGGCATGGGCGCCGAGCAGGTCATACAGGCAGGCGTTGATCATTGGTGAGGCTGCCAGGTGCACCCGCAGGGAATCGATCCCCAGCGTCGACCATTGGCTTTCGCCCAGGCAGCGCAGGTTCAGGCGCAAGGCCGAACGCGCCTGAACCACCCCCGTCAGCGCCTGAGCCTCATCGCTGCCCAGCAGCAACGCTTCACTGACTTCGATCGGCCACAGGCGCACGGCGGCCGTGGTGCGAAAATGAATGCTCTGCCCCTTGTCGGTGGTGACGAACAAGGGCGTGTCCCGGGGCAGGGGATAGCCTTCATTGAGGTTGCCTTTGCTCGGGTCGGGCTCGAACTGCACGATCGCGCAGGACGGCAAAGGGCGCAGGGCCAGGGGGTAAAGCTGTTCGAGCAAGGCATCGCTGAACTCGGCGTAGTCGTCGTCCAGTCTTCGCTGCAAGCGGGCGGCCAGCAACGCGAAGCCCTCCAGCAGTCGCTCGACATGCGGGTCTGGGCATTCGCCGGGAGACAGCTCCAAGCGCCTGGCGACCTTGGGGTAGCGTTCGGCAAACAGGCTCCCGGCATGTCGCAGCCAAGTCAGTTCACGCTGGTAATAATCCAGCAGTTGCGGGTCAATCGAGTCGCTCATGTCGTACCTCAAGGCCGTCGCCGGCGGGCTCGATGACAAATGCCACGGGCCATGAGTGCTGGTCGCCGCGCAACTCGCCCAATAGCCGTATGTTCAGTTGCTGGGGATGACCCGGCACAGGGTTGACCTGAACCTCGCCCAACCGCAGGCGCGGTTCGAAGTGGTTAATGGCCTGGCGGATCTCGCGGGTCAGTTGGCGACGGTCATCGCTGCGCTGCTGCTGTAGCGCGGTCCAGTCAGCGATACCGTAATCCAGGATGCTCGGCGGCTCGGTCAGCGCCTTCGGGCCGCGTCGGGTGTTGAACAGGCGTAGCAGTTCGGCATGCACCGAGTCCTGCAACGCCTGCCGGTCGAACGCCCGCTCAGGGTCTTGCGCCGGGCTGGCCAGACGCTCGAACAGAGGAGGGCGAAGCCCGAAGCCAGCCATGGGCACGGCGTCCTTACTTGGTCATCTTGTTGGCCGCCAGGTCCCACGTCGTGCCCGCCGTGCCTTCCTTGGTGCCGTCGTCTTTCTGCGCGGTGAGTTCCCATTTGATCTTGGTGAAGTTCAGCGACAAGGTTTCCACCGGTTTGCCGCCCGTACCGCCACTGACGCTGACGTTGGACAGCACGACGTTGGTCAGGGTGTAGACGATGAACGGCATGATCTGGCCGCTGCCTTCGGCGGCGTTGCGGCCGATGGTGATGATGGCTTCGGGGATCGGTTTACCGGCGCAGCAGTATTCGTTGAGGGTGGGGGTAGAGCTGTCGACGAATTTGGTCAGGGTGAACTCGCCGATGTGGGGCCTGCCGGAGGTGCGTTCCGAGTTGCTGACGTCGTTGGTGACTTGCATCGCCACGTTGTGGCTGTAGGACATGACTTCGATTTTGTCGGTGAAGCCCTCGAGCAGGCTGTCGCCCTTGATGTCACCGCCGAGGTCGAGAATGATCGCATCCATTGTGTGGAACTCCTGAAGAAGACAAGTGAGGTAGTGCCCGATACCGATTAGTTAAAGACGAATGCCGAACCCTGTGGCGAGGGAGCTTGCTCCC
>NZ_JABWQV010000126.1 GCF_014268615.1 Pseudomonas tehranensis
GAGCGAGCCTGCTCGCGATAGCGGTGTGTCGACCACATTGCTGCTCACTGATCGATTGCTATCGCGAGCAGGCTCGCTCCCACATAAACTCGATCACTCATAACCATAGAGACCCACATGAAGTTTCTTTGTACCGGCGCCGAACTGCCCGACAACAGCAGTCGCGGTTTCGACATCGATGGGCGCAGGTTGCTGGCCGTGCGTCGCGCAGGCCAGGTTTATGTTTATCTCAACCGCTGCCCGCACCGCGGTGTGCCGCTGGAATGGCGGCCCGACGAGTTTCTCGACGCCAGCGCCAGCCTGATCCAGTGCGCCACCCATGGCGCACTGTTCCTGATCGAAAGCGGTGAGTGCGTGGCTGGTCCCTGCGCCGGACAGTTCCTGGCTGCGTTAGACAGTCGGGAGGACCAGCAGGGGATCTGGGCTGAGCTGTAGCGGTTCGAGCAACACCGGCAACGGGCGGTCCACCCACATCTGCTCGGGCGTCAGCGTCACCCCGTAGGCCAGCACTTCCACACCCGCGGCCACAGCGTCGCGCAAGGCCGCCGCGTACACCGGATCGATTTCCTGTGCCGGACGCACTGCGTCAATCCCGCTCAGGTTGACGCAATACAACTGCACCGCCCTCACGCCGTCCCGGGCCAAGTGAGCGAGTTCGCGCAGATGCCTGGCTCCCCGCTGGGTCACCGCATCGGGAAACGCCGCCACGGTCGTGCCGTCAAAACCCAACGTGACACTTTTGACTTCGACCCAGGCGCAGCCTTCGTCATAGTCCAGTCGAAAATCGATCCGACTGTTTTCCTGACCGTAGGCCACTTCACGCTTGAGCCCGGTGAAACCGTTCAGCTCGCTGATGACCCCAGCCCGCAGGGCCTCCTCGATTAACGGGTTGGCTCGCGCGGTATTGATGCAGGCCAACCGCCCCTGGGGGGTCTCGCCTATTTCCCAGGTGCCGGGCAATTTGCGCTTGGGGTCGCTGGAACGACTGAACCAGACTCGCGCGCCTTCGGCCATGCAATTGAGCATCGATCCGGTGTTGGGGCAGTGAATCGTCAGCAGTTCGCCATGAACGGTCTCGATATCGGCAAGAAAACGCTTATAACGTCGAATCAGCCGACCTTCTTCCAGCGCAGGTGAAAAAAGCATCAGCCTTGCCAACTCCGCAGTCCGCGCTCGATTCGCTCCACCGCCTCCTGGAGCCGCGGCAGGCTCTGGGTGTAGGCGAAACGCACATGGTGCCCAGCCTGATGGCGGCCGAAATCCAGCCCGGGCGTGAACGCCACATGTTCGGTTTCCAGAAAGTGCTGGCAGAACGCAAAAGCATCGCCGCCGAAAGCACGAATGTCGGCATACAGGTAAAACGCGCCTTCTGGCTCCACCGCAATGCCGAAACCCAACTCACGCAAGGCCGGCAGCAGAAAGTCGCGCCGCAGCGCGAACTCGGCACGACGCTGCTCGAATATCTCGATTGTCGCCGGTTCGAAACAGGCCAACGCCGCGTACTGGGCCATGCTCGGCGCACTGATGTAGAGGTTCTGCGCCAGCTTTTCCAGCTCACCGACAGCCGCCGAAGGGGCCACCAGCCAACCCAGCCGCCAGCCGGTCATGCCGAAATACTTGGAAAAACTATTAAGGACGAAAGCTTCATCGTCGACTTCCAGCACGCTCGCGGCGTCGGTGCCATAAGTCAGGCCATGATAGATCTCATCCACCACCAGGTGACCGTTGTGGCCCTTGATTGCCTTGGACAGACCGGCCAGTTCGTCCCGGCTGAGAATCGTCCCGGTCGGGTTGGCCGGCGACGCGACCAGCGCCCCCACGCTGTTCTGGTCCCAGTAGCGGTTCACCAGGTCCGGGGTCAGTTGATAGCGAACGTCCGGGCCGACCGGCACCAATTGAGCCGCACCCTCCACCAGCCGCAGGAAGTGGCGATTGCAGGGGTAACCGGGATCCGCCAACAGCCAGTGCTTGCCCGGGTCCACCAGCAACGCGCTGGTCAGCAGCAACGCGCCGGATCCGCCCGGCGTGACCAGGATGCGCCGTGGGTCTATGTCCACACCGTAACGCTGCCCATAGAAACCGGCGATGGCTTCGCGCAGCTCGGGGATGCCACGGGCCGCCGTGTAACGGGTCTTTCCCGCCGCCAGCGCGGCCTGGCCGGCCTGGATGATCGGCTCAGCCGTGGTGAAGTCCGGCTCGCCGATCTCCAAATGGATGACATCGTGCCCGGCGGCCTGCAGCTCATTGGCACGGGCCAGGAGCGCCATCACATGGAAAGGTTCGATGGCGCGGCTACGCGCACTGTAGGGCTGAGCCATTAGCCTTCCTTCTGGTAAAAAAGAACCGATTCTACCTAACTCTCCGGCCAACCCAGAAACAACTGCGCAAGCGAGCACAAACTCAGGGTCCGGCCGCCTGCAGCAAATGTCTCCTGCGATTGGCCCAGGCTTGACTAGAATCAAGCATTGAGCAGGTTTGTCACTCCACCGGACTGAACTTGACCACGCTTTGCAAGCCCCGGCCACCGCAGGCTCGACAACCGGGAGTAGCGCGGCCCGATTTGATCTGGTAAGTTCGCCCGCTTGCAGCCGCAGGGCCGGCAGGTGTCGGTGATGGAGCAATCCTGCGTAGTGGATTACAAGAGTAGAGGCGGTCCATTCATGCCCACCCAAGCAAAGCAGAATCAAAATCAGTCGCTCAGCGGGTTTGAGCCGTACGTCCCGCAAGCTGGCGAAGAGTACATGGGCGCCCCCATGCGCGCGCACTTCACCAAGATCCTGAACAAGTGGAAACAGGACTTGATGCAGGAAGTCGACCGCACCGTGGATCACATGAAAGACGACGCGGCGAACTTCCCCGACCCGGCCGACCGGGCCAGTCAGGAAGAAGAATTCAGCCTCGAACTGCGCGCCCGCGACCGTGAGCGCAAGCTCATCAAGAAAATCGACAAGACGTTGCAACTGATCGAAGATGAAGAATACGGTTGGTGCGAGTCCTGCGGCGTCGAGATCGGCGTCAAGCGGCTGGAAGCACGTCCGACCGCCGACATGTGTGTCGACTGCAAGACCCTGGCGGAAATCAAGGAAAAACAGGTCGGCAAGTAATTGCCTGGGCTGTAACAAAAACGGAGCGTTCACACGCTCCGTTTTTTGTTTCTGAAACGTTCTCCAAGCCTGACGACTTTGTGGGAGCGGGCTTGCTCGCGAAGGCGATGAATCATTCAATCTATACTTCAACTGACACACCGCTTTCGCGAGCAAGCCCGCTCCCACAGGAGATATCGTGATCGCCAGATGTGTGTTTCTGCCCGGCTGGACTCAGTAACATACGCCCCATGACTCCCACTGCCCCCTACATCGGCCGCTTCGCCCCCACGCCCAGTGGCCATCTGCACTTCGGCTCGCTGGTCGCCGCGCTGGCGTCCTATCTGGATGCCCGGGCCGCCGGCGGGCGCTGGTTGCTGCGCATGGAGGACCTTGACCCACCACGGGAAGAGCCTGGCGCACAAGCGGCAATCTTGAAGGCACTGCAAAGCTACGGGTTTGAATGGGACGGGGAGATGGTCCGCCAGAGTGAGCGCCATGAGGCCTACGACCAGGTCATCAATCGCCTGCTCAGCCAGGGTCTGGCCTATGCCTGCACCTGCTCGCGCAAACAACTGGAGCCGTATCAGGGCATTTATCCAGGCCTGTGCCGCAACGCCGGTCACGACATCAAAGACGCGGCCATCCGCCTGCGCGTTCCTGAGCTGGCGTATCACTTCAGCGACCGCGTACAAGGCCAGTTCCGTCAACACCTGGGCCGTGAAGTCGGCGATTTCGTGATTCGCCGTCGCGACGGACTCTATGCTTATCAACTGGCGGTGGTGCTGGACGACGCCTGGCAGGGGGTCACCGATATCGTGCGCGGCGCCGACCTGCTGGACTCCACGCCACGTCAGCTGTACCTGCAAGAGCTGCTTGGCTTGCCACAACCGCGCTACCTGCATGTGCCGCTGATCACCCAGCCGGACGGGCATAAACTCGGCAAGTCCTATCGTTCGCCACCGCTGGCGGCCGATCAGGCCACGCCAATGTTGTTGCGGGCACTGCGCGCACTGGGCCAACAGCCGGGCCCCGAACGGGTCGACGCCAGCCCCCGGGACCTGCTGGACTGGGGCATTCGCCATTGGGAGGCCGGGAAGATCCCGCGCACGTTGACCCTGCCAGAGGCGCAAATACGTTGACGGCGCTTGCAGCTTGGCCCCCATCCGTTACCATCGCCGCACGTTTTCGGGCACGCGTTTAAAAAAGAGAGGCCGGGATGTACATCTATCGCTTGGTCCTGCTCCTGGTAGTGGGGATTTATCTGTTCTCCCCGGCCATCATGGATTGGTGGATCGACGCCACGGGTGCCTGGTATCGGCCCTATCTGCTTTGGCTGATCCTGATCGTCGTGACCTTCATCCTGCAGAGCCAAAAAGATGCCGATGAGCTTTAGCCTGACCCAGATGATCCTGATCAGCGCCGCCTACCTGGCAGTGCTGTTCGGCGTCGCCTGGATCAGCGAACGGGGCATGATCCCCCGGGCGATCATCCGCCACCCGTTGACTTACACCCTGTCGCTGGGCGTCTACGCCAGCGCATGGGCGTTCTATGGCACGGTCGGGCTGGCCTATCAGTACGGCTACGGTTTTCTGTCCAGTTACCTGGGTGTATCGGGGGCATTCCTGCTGGCGCCGGTGTTGCTCTACCCGATCCTGAAAATCACCCGCACCTACCAGCTATCATCCCTGGCCGACCTGTTCGCCTTTCGCTTTCGCAGCACCTGGGCCGGCGCGCTGACCACGATTTTCATGCTGGTGGGCGTACTGCCGTTGCTGGCCCTGCAGATCCAGGCGGTGGCCGACTCCATCAGCATCCTCACCCGCGAACCGGTGCAGCACCGGGTCGCACTGAGTTTCTGCGCGCTGATCATTCTCTTCACGATTTTCTTCGGTTCCCGCCATATCGCCACCCGGGAGAAACACGAAGGCCTGGTGTTCGCCATCGCCTTCGAATCGGTGATCAAACTGATCGCCATCGGCGGCGTCGGCCTCTATGCCCTGTACGGCGTCTTCGATGGCCCGCAACAACTGGAGCTGTGGCTGCTGCAGAACCAGACCGCCCTCGCCGCCCTGCACACACCTCTGCAGGAAGGCCCGTGGCGCACGCTGTTGCTGGTGTTCTTCGCGTCAGCGATCGTCATGCCGCACATGTACCACATGACCTTTACCGAAAACCTCAACCCGCGCTCGCTGGTGAGCGCGAGTTGGGGGCTGCCGCTCTTCCTGCTGCTGATGAGCCTGGCGGTGCCGCTGATCCTGTGGGCCGGACTGAAGCTGGGCGCCAGCACCAACCCTGAGTATTTCACCCTCGGCATCGGCATCGCCGCCAACAGCAAGGCCCTGGCGTTGCTGGCCTACATCGGTGGCCTGTCGGCGGCCAGCGGCCTGATCATCGTCACCACGCTGGCGCTGTCGGGCATGGCCCTCAACCATCTGGTGCTACCGCTCTACCAGCCGCCGGCCGAGGGCAATATCTACCGCTGGCTGAAATGGACCCGCCGGGCACTGATCGTCGCCATCATCATGGCCGGCTACGGCTTTTACCTGATGCTGGGAGACGGACAGGACCTGGCCAACCTCGGCATTGTCGCGTTCGTCGCCACCTTGCAGTTCCTGCCCGGCGTACTGTCGGTGCTGTATTGGCCAACTGCCAACCGCCGTGGCTTTATCGCCGGTCTGCTCGCGGGGATCCTGGTGTGGCTGGTCGCCATGCTGTTGCCACTGCTGGGCAACATGCAGGGCTTCTATATCCCGTTGCTGAATATGATCTACGTGCTCGACGACACCAGTTGGCACATGGCGGCTATCGCCTCGCTGGCGGCGAACGTGCTGATGTTCACCCTGATTTCACTGTTCACCAACGCAAGCAGCGAAGAGGCCAGCGCCGCCGAAGCCTGCGCAGTGGACAATGTTCGCCGCCCCCAGCGTCGGGAACTGCACGCCGCCTCGCCCCAGGAGTTCGCCACGCAACTGGCCAAGCCCCTGGGCGCCAAGGCCGCGCAAAAAGAAGTCGAGCAGGCACTGCGCGACCTCTACCTGCCCTTCGATGAACGCCGTCCGTACGCCTTGCGTCGCCTGCGGGACCGGATCGAAGCCAACCTGTCCGGCCTGATGGGCCCCAGCGTGGCCCAGGACATGGTCGAGACGTTCCTGCCCTACAAGGCCGGCGGCGAGAACTATGTCACTGAAGACATCCACTTCATCGAGAGCCGCCTGGAAGACTACCACTCGCGCCTCACCGGCCTGGCCGCCGAACTCGACGCCTTGCGCCGCTACCACCGCCAGACGTTGCAGGAACTGCCGATGGGCGTGTGCTCCCTGGCCAAGGACCAGGAAATCCTGATGTGGAACAAGGCCATGGAAGAACTGACCGGAATCGCCGCCCAGCGTGTGGTCGGTTCGCGCCTGAGTACCTTGAGTGAGCCGTGGAAAGGCCTGCTGCAAGGCTTCATCGACCTGCCGGATGAGCATTTGCACAAGCAGCACCTGGCCCTTGACGGCCAGACTCGCTGGTTGAACCTGCACAAAGCGGCGATCGACGAGCCACTGGCGCCGGGTAACAGCGGCCTGGTACTGCTGGTGGAAGACCTCACCGACACTCAGATGCTCGAAGACAAACTGGTTCACTCCGAACGCTTGGCAAGCATTGGCCGGCTGGCCGCCGGGGTGGCCCACGAAATCGGCAACCCGATCACCGGCATCGCCTGCCTGGCGCAAAACCTGCGCGAAGAGCGCGAGGACGATGGCGAACTGACGGAAATCAGCGGCCAGATCCTCGAACAGACCAAGCGGGTGTCGCGCATCGTCCAGTCGCTGATGAGCTTCGCCCATGCCGGCGGCCACCAGCACAACGATGAGCCCGTCTGTCTGGCCGAAGTGGCCCAGGACGCCATTGGTCTGCTGGCCCTTAACCGGCGCAATTTCGAGGTGCAATTCTTCAACCTGTGTGACCCGGACCATTGGGTCGACGGCGATCCTCAGCGGCTCGCCCAGGTACTGATCAACCTGTTGTCCAACGCCCGCGACGCCTCACCTGCGGGCAGTGCGGTGCGGGTCAAGAGCGAAGCCAGCGAACACACGATCGACCTGATCGTCGAAGACGAAGGCAGCGGTATTCCACAGAACATCATGGACCGATTGTTCGAACCTTTCTTCACCACCAAGGACCCGGGCGAAGGCACCGGTCTGGGCCTTGCACTGGTCTATTCCATCGTTGAAGAGCATTATGGACAAATCACCATCGACAGCCCGGCCGATGTACAAAGCCAACGCGGCACCCGTATACGGGTGACCTTGCCGCGTCATGTCGAAGCGACGTCCGCTGTGAACTGAGACCGTCGAGAGAATCGAATCAATGCCGCACATTTTGATCGTCGAAGACGAAACAATTATCCGCTCCGCCTTGCGCCGCCTGCTGGAACGCAATCAGTACCAGGTCAGCGAAGCCGGTTCAGTGCAGGAAGCACAAGAACGTTTCAGCATTCCAACGTTTGACCTGATCGTCAGCGACCTGCGCTTGCCAGGCGCCCCCGGCACCGAACTGATCAAGCTCGGCCAGGGCACGCCGGTGCTGATCATGACCAGTTACGCCAGCCTGCGCTCGGCGGTAGACTCCATGAAAATGGGCGCAGTGGACTACATCGCCAAGCCGTTTGACCACGACGAGATGCTCCAGGCCGTGGCCCGCATCCTGCGCGATCGACAGACGGCGGCCAGCCATGCGCCGGAACCCGCGAGCAAGGCGACAGCCTCCGCCAAAGGTGGTGCCGGCAACCATAACGGCGAAATCGGCATCATCGGCTCCTGCCCGCCCATGCAGGACTTGTACAGCAAGATCCGCAAAGTGGCGCCCACCGACTCCAATGTCCTGGTCCAGGGCGAATCCGGCACCGGCAAGGAGTTGGTCGCCCGGGCGCTGCACAACCTGTCCCGACGGGCCAAGGCCCCGATGATTTCGGTGAACTGTGCGGCGATTCCGGAAAGCCTGATCGAGTCCGAACTCTTCGGCCATGAAAAAGGCGCGTTCACCGGCGCCAGCGCCGGGCGCGCCGGGCTGGTGGAGGCCGCGGACGGCGGGACGCTGTTCCTCGATGAAATCGGTGAGCTGCCCCTTGAAGCCCAGGCACGTTTGCTGCGGGTGCTTCAGGAAGGCGAGATCCGGCGGGTCGGGTCGGTGCAGTCGCAGAAAGTCGATGTGCGCCTGATCGCCGCTACTCACCGTGACCTCAAGAGCCTGGCGAAAATCGGCCAGTTCCGTGAGGACCTGTATTACCGCTTGCACGTCATCGCCCTCAAGTTGCCGGCCCTGCGCGAGCGTGGCGCCGACGTCAACGAAATCGCCAATGCGTTCCTTGCCCGCCAGAGCGCACGGGTCAACCGCACCGATCTCAAGTTCGCCCCGGACGCTGAACAGGCCATTCGTCACTACGCCTGGCCGGGTAACGTTCGAGAGCTGGAAAACGCGGTAGAGCGTGCAGTGATCCTGTGCGAGAGCCCGGAAATCTCGGCGGACCTGCTGGGCATCGACATCGAGCTGAGTGACCTGGACGATGAAGAGTTCATCGGCCTGGCCCCCCAACAGGGAGGGGCCAACAACTCCAGTCACGAACCGACCGAAGACTTGTCCCTGGAAGATTACTTCCAGCATTTCGTCCTCGAACACCAGGACCACATGACTGAGACCGAACTGGCACGCAAGCTGGGGGTTAGTCGCAAATGCCTGTGGGAACGCCGGCAGCGCTTGGGTATCCCTCGCCGCAAGACCGGGGTCGCCAGCGAAAGCTGAGGTGCGCGGGTAACACCGCCCAATGTGAAAAAACTGTTACCTCAGCTTTTTCACGTAACAGAAGCCGGGGTTTACGGTAACGAAACCCCGGCTTTTTTTCGCCCTGAAAAAACCAGCAACCCCACCATTCCCCCGGCTTTGCTGGGGTTCGCAAAAGTTGGCACGCACCCTGCTATAGCTTTGGTACAAGAACAATAACAAGCCGTGTAAACGACAATAAAAATAAGACGAATCGACTCACGCACAATAAAAACAAGACGGCGAGAGGCGCAGCTAACTGATTCTTTTGGAGAGGCGTTGTATTTGGGGCTTGCCCCACAACCAGGCCGAGAACAATAAAAACTGTCTCAAGACAGGTGCCTGAACTGGTTGGATCGATTGATCACTGCAACACAGCGACCAAAGCAATCCGTTTGCTCTTGACTCCCGAATGGGAGGGTCACGCAGGGAAAACCTCGTGGCGCGGGCACTCAACAAAAACAAGAAGCCCGAAATCAATAATAAAAACAGAGCACGCAACTAATTCTGGGGGAGCTTCGGCTCCCCCTGTGGTTTCCGGCATTCCCCTTCCTTGAAGCCTACAAGGCTTGTCGCTCAAGCTTGCAGCTCAAAACTGCTCCGTCCTACACCATCCCTCGACTAAATGCTAGAATCCCCGCCCATCATGCGGTCACTCTTCGTTTTTGGCCGAATATTCCTTCAAACAGTGCATCCCATGCTGAAGAAGCTGTTCCAGTCATTCCGTTCTCCCTTGCGTCGTACGCAACACATTCGCAGCACGCCTGAAGTGCTCAACAGTGGCCAGCACTCGTTGCAAAAGGCCCAGTTCAGCCGTTACGCGGTGAACATTGTCGAACGCCTGCAGAACGCCGGTTACCAGGCTTATCTGGTGGGTGGGTGTGTGCGTGACATGCTGCTCAACATCACACCCAAGGATTTCGACGTCGCCACCAGCGCCACGCCGGAACAGATCCGCGCCGAGTTTCGCAACGCTCGGATCATTGGCCGGCGCTTCAAGCTGGTCCACATCCACTTCGGCCGCGAAATCATCGAAGTGGCAACATTCCGCGCCAACCACCCGCAAAGCGATGAAGAAGAAGACAGCAACCAGTCTTCACGCAACGAGAGCGGGCGCATCCTGCGCGATAACGTCTACGGCACGCTGGAAGAAGACGCGCAGCGCCGCGACTTCACCATCAACGCCCTGTATTACGACCCGGTCAGCGAACGCATCCTCGACTACGCCAATGGCGTACACGACATCCGTAACCGCCTGATCCGCCTGATCGGCGACCCCAAGCAGCGTTACCAGGAAGACCCGGTGCGCATGCTGCGAGCCGTGCGTTTCGCCGCCAAGCTGGATTTCGGCATCGAAAAACACAGCGCCGCGCCGATCCGCGAATTGGCGCCGATGCTGCGGGAGATCCCGTCGGCGCGCCTGTTCGAGGAAGTGCTCAAGCTGTTCCTGTCAGGCAACGCGGCGGACACCTTTGAAATGCTGGTGGACCTGCAACTGTTCGACCCGCTGTTCCCGGCCAGCGCCGAAGCGCTGGAGTACAACCCGACCTACACCCACACCCTGATCAGCGAAGCGTTGATCAACACCGATCTGCGCATCAAGCAGAACAAACCGGTGACCCCGGCCTTCCTGTTTGCCGCACTGCTCTGGCCTGCTCTCCCGGCCCGGGTGCTGCGCCTGCAGGAGCGCGGCATGCCGCCGATCCCCGCCATGCAGGAAGCCGCCCACGAGCTGATCAGCGAACAGTGCCAGCGCATCGCGATTCCGAAACGCTTCACGATGCCGATCCGCGAAATCTGGGACATGCAGGAACGCCTGCCACGGCGCAGCGGCAAACGTGCCGACCTGCTGCTGGACAATCCGCGTTTCCGGGCTGGCTACGACTTCCTGCTGCTGCGTGAAAGCGCCGGCGAACAAACCGATGGCCTCGGTGAATGGTGGACCGACTACCAGGACGCCAACGACAGCGAGCGCCGCGACATGATCCGCGAGCTCAGCGGCAAGGACGATGGCGCCAGCGGCCCGCGCAAGCGTCGTCGCAGTAGCGGCGCCAAGCGCAAACGTGCCGGTGTCCCGAGCGCTTCGGACGAATAGTCGATGGAACACATCTACATCGGCATGGGCAGCAACCTCGCCGAGCCCGCCGAACAATTGCGCAGCGCTATCCAGGCGCTGGCGCAACTGCCCGATACACACCTGACGGGCGTGTCAGCGTTCTACCAGAGCGACTCCCTGCTGCCCGGCCAGCCACGCTACACCAATGCGGTCGCGGCGCTGGACAGTCGCCTGGCGCCGCTGGACCTGCTCGATGCGTTGCAAGCCATCGAAACCGGGCAAGGTCGCGAACGTCTGGAACGCTGGGGTCCGCGCACCCTGGACCTGGACATCCTCCTGTTCGGCGATCGCCTGATCGACGAACCCCGCCTGAAAGTCCCTCACTACCACATGCACGCCCGGGCCTTCGTCCTCTATCCCCTCGCAGAACTGGCACCCACCGACCTGTGCCTGGCCGATGGGCGTCTGCTCAAGGATTTGCTCGCAGCGTGCCCGTTTGTCGGCCTGGAACGCTTGTCCTCCAACTGACGTAGATAGCCTGTGGGAGCGAGCCTGCTCGCGATAGCGGTGATTCAGCCAATGCAAATGTCGACTGACACACCGCAATCGCGAGCAGGCTCGCTCCCACAAAACTCGGACCCTACAGTCACTTTCGAGACTCTCCCCCACGCTGAAACGCATCAGTAACCCCGGTAACACCCGGCGGTAACACATCCAATTGACTTCCCGGGTACTCCTCACGACTATAGGCGTCCCGTTGCCGCCAACGCGGCGCTAAAGGGCGCAATCCAGGCCTTACAAGCACCACGCATAGAAGGTGCGCCTGTATAAATGACCCATCATGCGCGTTACTCGCAGTAGATCACGAGCGCCTAATGAGGACTTTTTCATGCCAGCTATTACCCTGACCACGCTGCAAGGTCTCAAGCAAAAAGGTGAAAAAATCACCATGCTGACCTGCTATGACGCAACCTTCGCCCACGCCTGCAATGAGGCCGGTGTCGAAGTGCTGCTGGTGGGCGATTCCCTCGGCATGGTGCTGCAAGGTCACGACAGCACACTGCCGGTGACCACCGCCGAGATGGCCTACCATGTGGCCGCCGTCAAACGCGGTAACACCGATGCGCTGATCCTTGCCGACCTGCCATTCATGGCCTACGCCACCCTCGAACAAACCATGACCAACAGCGCCATGCTGATGCAGGCCGGCGCCCACATGGTGAAAATAGAAGGCGCGTTGTGGCTGGCCGATTCCATTCGCCTGCTGGCCGAACGCGGCATCCCGGTGTGCGCACACCTGGGCTTGACGCCCCAGGCGGTGAACATCCTCGGTGGCTACAAGGTTCAGGGCCGCAATGAAAACCAGGCCCGTCAGATGCGCGCCGATGCGATCGCGCTGGAGCAGGCGGGTGCCGCGATGTTGCTGCTCGAATGCGTGCCCAGCGAACTGGCGGAGGAAATCACCCAGGCGGTGAAGATCCCGGTCATCGGCATCGGCGCCGGCAGCGCCACCGACGGCCAGGTACTGGTGCTGCACGACATGCTCGGCTTGTCGATCACCGGTCGCGTCCCCAAGTTCGTGAAGAACTTCATGACCGGGCAAACGACCATTCAGGCCGCCCTGGGCGCCTATGTTGCCGAAGTCAAGGCGGCGACTTTCCCTGGCGTCGAGCACGGATTTTCTGCATGAACACCGTCAAAACCGTACGCGAACTGCGGGCTGCCGTGGCCCGCGCCCGCAGCGAAGGCAAACGCATCGCTTTCGTGCCGACCATGGGCAACCTGCACAGCGGCCATATGGCGCTGGTCACCAAAGCGGCGCAGCGGGCCGACTTCGTGGTGGCAAGCATTTTCGTCAACCCGCTGCAGTTCGGTGCCGGCGAAGACCTGGACAAATACCCGCGCACCCTCGCCGCCGATCAGGAAAAGCTGCTCCAGGCCGGCTGCCATCTGCTGTTCGCGCCAACCGTCGAAGAAATGTACCCCGACGGCATGACCGGGCAGACCCGGGTCAGCGTCCCGCAAGTGTCCGAAGGCCTGTGCGGCGCCAGCCGTCCGGGGCATTTCGAGGGCGTGGCGACGGTGGTCAGCAAGCTGTTCAACATGGTCCAGCCCGACCTTGCGGTGTTTGGCCAGAAGGACTTCCAGCAACTGGCGGTGATCCGCGCGCTGGTCCATGACCTGAACATGCCGATCCAGATCATCGGCGAGCCCACCGTTCGCGCCGAAGACGGCCTGGCGCTGTCGTCGCGCAACGGCTTCCTCAGCCCGGAACAACGCGCGGTGGCACCCGTGGTCTATCGCAGCCTGAGCCAGATTGCCGAGGCGATCAGGTTGGGCCGCCGGGATTTCCCGGCGCTGGTGGCCGAGCAGATCACGCAACTGAAAACTGCCGGCCTGCGTCCTGATTATCTGGAAATCCGCCACGCCCGTACCTTGCGTCCGGCCACGGCAGAGGATCGTGACCTGGTGATTCTGGTTGCCGCTTTCCTGGGCACCACCCGGTTGATCGATAACCTGCACCTGGACCTCGACACGCCCGCCTGAATACCACAAAACCCTGTGGGAGCGGGCTTGCTCGCG
>NZ_JABWQV010000127.1 GCF_014268615.1 Pseudomonas tehranensis
GCGGCCGGTGGCAGCGGTTACGGGCAGTCTCTGGCCGATGATTCACAGCCCGCCCAGAGTGTCTCCAACCTCTATGACGAGGCCAGCGGATTTTTTGGCGGTGGCAAGTTCAGCTTCGAAACCGGCGTGACTTATTCGCGCTACGACACACGACAATTGATTCTGAACGGCTTCCTGGCCCTGGATTCGATTTTCCTGGGCAACATCAACCTGGACAGGATCAAGGCCGACACTTGGACCCTGGACCTCACCGGCCGTTACAACTTCGACAATCGCTGGCAGTTCGACCTCAATGTACCGGTGGTCTACCGCGAATCCACCTATCAGTCCGGCGGTGCCAACCAAGGCGCGGCTGGGGTGACCAGCGAAGAAACCGTTACCCGCGATCCCACCATCGGTGACGTCAACTTCGGCATCGCCTACAAGTTCATGGACGAATCGATCAACAGCCCGGACGCGGTGCTCACGCTACGCGTCAAGGCCCCCACCGGCGAGGAGCCGTTTGGCATCAAGCTGCGCCAGTCCCAGGCCAACACCAACCTGTTCGTGCCTGAAGACCTGCCCACCGGCAACGGCGTATGGTCGATCACACCCGGGATCTCGCTGGTCAAGACCTTCGATCCGGCAGTGCTGTTCGGCAGCCTTTCCTACACCCATAACTTCGAAGAGTCCTTCGACGACATAAGCTCCACCGTCAACCAGAGGATACCGGGCAAGGTGCGGATCGGCGACAGCTTCCAGATCGGCGCGGGCATTGCCTTCGCGCTGAACGAGAAGATGAGTATGTCGTTCTCGGTTTCCGACCTCATCCAAAAGAAAAGCAAGCTCAAACAGGACGGCGGAGATTGGGAATCGGTGGTTTCCAGCGACGCCAATGCCGGCTACTTCAACATCGGCATGACCGTAGCCGCCAGCGACAACCTGACCATTGTGCCCAACCTGTCCATCGGTCTGACCGACGATGCGCCGGACTTCACCTTTAGCCTGAAATTCCCGTATTACTTCTGATGCAGTCCTTGCGGGAGCGAGCCTGCTCGCGATAGCGGTCGATCAGTTAACTGTTCGTAACTGACACACCGCTATCGCGAGCAGGGCTTGATTCAGCGGATTTGATGCTTGTGCAGCAGCCGGTAGAACGTCGGCCGGGATATGCCCAGCACGCGGGCAGCAACACTCAGGTTGTCACTGTGCCGGTTAAGTACATCGCTCAACGCCTGACGCTCAGCACGGGTCTTGTAGTCTTCAAGGGTGCCCATCGGCGCCACCGGTCCTTGATGGCCGGTCAGGCCAAGGTCCATCGCTTCGATCTGCCGCCCCTCGGCCAACACCAGGCCGCGACGTACCCGATTGGCCAGCTCACGCACATTACCCGGCCAGTCATGCTTACCCATGGCCACCAACGCGTCTTCACTGAAACTGCGAGGTCGACGTCCGGTTTCCTGACTGTAGAAATGCGAGAAGTGGCTGGCCAGCATCGACAAATCGCCATGGCGTTCACGCAACGGCGCCATCAGCACCTGCAGCACGTTCAAGCGATAATACAGGTCTTCACGAAACAGCTTGTGCTCGATGGCGGCTTCCAGATCCACATGGGTGGCGGCCAAAATCCGCACATCGACGGCGATCGGCTGGCTGCCTCCGACCCGCTCGATGTGTTTCTCCTGCAGGAAACGCAACAGATTGGCCTGTAGCTCCAACGGCAGGTCGCCAATCTCATCCAGAAACAGGGTGCCGCCGTGCGCCGCTTCGATCCGCCCGATCTTGCGCTGATGGGCACCGGTGAAAGCGCCTTTCTCGTGCCCGAACAACTCCGACTGGATCAAGTGCTCCGGTATCGCGCCACAATTGATGGCAATGAACGGTTTGTTGCGCCGATGGGATTGGCGATGCAGCGTGCGCGCCACCAGTTCCTTGCCGGTGCCGCTTTCACCGCGAATCAACACTGGCGATTCGGCAGGTGCCAATTTGCTCAACAACTTGCGCAGCTCCCGAATGGGTTTGCTGTCACCCAGTAATTCATGTTCAGGCTCATTGACGTGAATCGAGCCCTGTCCGCGCAAACGCGCCATGCCAAAGGCGCGGCCCAGAGTCACCTGAACCCGGGACACGTCGAATGGCAAGGTATGAAAATCAAAAAACCATTCGCAGACAAAGTCTCCGACATTCTTCAGGCGCAGCACTTCCTGATTCAGCACGGCGATCCACTCGGTGCCGCTGCGGCTGATCAACTCCTTGACCGCCTCCGGCCGTTCCAGGTGAAAAGGCTGAAGTCGCAACAGCCCGACGTCACACGTTCGATCACCCGCATGCTCAAGGGAACAGCTCTCCACGTCCCAACCAATGGTGCGTAATCCGGGCAACAGGCGATGGCAATCATCGCAGGGATCAACCACGAGCAGACGACGCGACGTACTGGCTTCGATCATGACTGATCCTTGGCGCCAAAATAAGGAATATGAGGAAAAACAGGCGTTTGGCGAACCTGCATGTAACAGTAGCAAGAAGTTGACACCTGCTTGTATCAATTGATTATCGGGTTCGCTTTAAAGTGGTTATAAGCGCGCGTTTCGTTAGTTGTCGCCCGCTTGAATCTTTCATCAAGCTTTCAAACAAAAGTCCAAAAGCCGGGTCTGAAAGAAAATCGAAATTTATTTAAGGAATGTGTGACCTGCCCCCCCTTACAAGACATCAGTACAAGTAACCAGCCGCCCGGTACGCCCAACCGACGGCACATCATTTGATTGGGCATACTTAAGAGATAACGCCATGAACGCCCCGCTCCGTATCAACGAAGCTCTTTTGATTGCCGACCGCGCCTTTCGTCCTTTTCAATGCGTGGCCTGGGCTCCACAAGACGGTAATGGTGAACTGAGCCTGACCGTCATTGACCGCACCAATACTCATATTGGCCGTACTCAGATTCCAAGCAGTGCCTACACCGACCCGGCCCAACTGGCTGACTGGTTGAAACAGGCCCGTGCCGAGTTGAGCCAGGAAGGCTACACCCTGCAATCCTGGTCCATGCCCGAGTAAATCCTTACCGGTAAAACCTGATGATGGATTGCAGGCTTTACACTGGGTCGAAAAGCCAGTGTTCTGGCACGATTCGCTGCTGTTTCTGCAGAGTCTGCCAGTTGTGCATTGTCACATTCAGGGATTGAATGTTGCCCTCATGCAGTCGTCGCCCCTCCGGGCTTATCGACACGCAAGGAGAGGCATGCATGCTCGATCAATCCGCGTTTGCAATGCCGACGGCCGCAGCCTGTGCCGGCCATCTCGACCCAGGCTTTGCCGATAACGGTAAAGCCTGGTTGCATTTCACCGGTAGCCTCGGGAGCCTGACCACGGGCCTGACGGTCGATCATGCCGGAAGAATCCTGGTGGCAGCCCGGATCGAAACGACCGAGGGCAGCCGGTTCGGGCTTGCACGGCTCAACCACGACGGTTCGGCTGACGCGGGCTTCGGACACCATGGCTATGTGATCGGCTCTTTTGAGCGCGGCTTCGAAGCCACGGCAGGCAAGGTGATGGAATTACCCGACGGCCGTATCCTGCTGTCCGGCCTGCACTACGAAAACACCGACCGCACCCTGCCCGCCATCGCGCTGTTCGATCAGCAGGGCCGCGCCGTTCAAAGCTTCGGCAGCGCCGGGCAGCAGGTCATACGGCTGTGCGGCAATCTCTCCCAAGGTCTGCGCGATACGTGGCTCCCACCCGGCGTACCGGGCCTTGAAGCCTGTGACATGCGGGTGCAGGCCGATGGCCGGATCCTCATCCTCGCCAATCATCATTACCAACTATCTGACCATGTCGGCATCCTGATCCGGCTCCTGCCGGACGGCGCATTGGACACTTCGTTCAACAACCGCGGCTTTGTGATGGTCCGGCATCTGTTGAAAAACACTTGGCTGGGTTGTGTGGCGCTTCAGGCCGACGGCAGCATCGTGGTCGGCGGAGTGATTGACTTGCCCCAACAAGGTCTGATGGCCCGCTATGATCCCAGCGGCACACTTGATGACAGCTTTGGCGAGGACGGTTTCCTGTCCATCACGACTGAGCAGCACAGCGTAATGGTCAGCCAGATCGTCCAACTTCCAGACGGTGATCTGCAAGCGTTGGGCAGCAGCCGCGACCCGATGCATTGCCTGTCGTTAAGAGTGGGCAGCGACGGCAAACCGGACCCTCGCTGCAACCAAGGACAGTGTCAGCTCCTGAAATTTGGCAACAGCGCCAGTCAGTGGACGGCGGCCCAGCTTCAAGCGGACGCAAAGCTGGTGACCGCCGGGGCCACCATCGGCGGCATCGAAACTGACTTCGTTCTGGCCCGACACTTGCCGGACGCCAGCCTCGACCCGGATTTCGCTGAGGGCAGAGGTTGGGTCCGCACTCGACTGGGCTACAGCCTCGACACCGCCACATCCCTGGCTCTGCAGGCAGACGGGAAGATCCTGGTGGGCGGCTATTCTCTGCATGGCAAGTATCAGGCGGTAGTGGTGCGGTACCGGCCCTGAGGATTTGCGTGGTTCATCGAGCCAGAATGAATCGCTCGATTGCCAGCGCCGCGCCGTCTTCGGTGTTGGCTGCGGTGATGACATCGGCCTGACGCTGAATCGCCTCCTCCGCCTGCCCCATGGCAATCGACAACCCCGCACGGTGAAACATCGCCGGATCGTTGCCACCGTCGCCCATGGCGGCGGTCTGTTCCAACGGCACCCCCAGGAACGCTGCCAGGGTCGCCAGCGCTTCACCCTTGTTTGCCCGCATCGCCGTCACATCCAGATAGATCGGTTGCGAACGCGAGACCTGAGCCTGACCCTTGAGCAGCGGATGCAAGCGCGCCTCCAGCTCAACCAGTAGCTGCGTGTTGGGGCTGGTGGCAACGATCTTGTCGATACGTTCCAGGTAAGGCTCGAAACTCTCGACTTGCACCGGCGGATAGCCAAGCCCGCGCGTCTCCACCGGCACCATCGGACCGTTAGCGTCGCGCACCAGCCAGTCACCGTCGGCAAACACCCAGACCTCGATATCAGGCTGGTCGGCGTACAAGGCCAGCGTCGCCAAAGCCGCCTCAGGTGGCAGGTAGTGCACGGCGAGGAAACTGCCGTCCGGGTGGACCAGCGTACCGCCATTGAACGCGGCGGTAGGCAGGTCCACGCCCAAGGCTTCGATCTGCTGCAACATCGCCCGGGGCGGCCGCCCGGTGGCGAGGCTGAACATCACGCCCGCCTCGCGCAGCGAGCGAACGGCTTCGATGGTGCGCTGGTTGAGACTGTGGTCAGGCAGCAGCAGTGTGCCGTCCATGTCACTGAGCAAAAAACGGATGGGGTGTTTCACCTGATCACTCATCGAGCGCATGCCAAACGCGGCCATCGCGTGTCAGCAGATCATCTGCGGCCGACGGACCATCTTCACCGGCCTTGTAGAACTGGACCGTCGCGTCCTGTTGCCAGGCATCGAGGAACGGCTGGACCGCACGCCAACCGTTTTCAATGTTGTCGGCACGCTGAAACAAGGTCTGATCGCCGGTCAGGCAGTCGTAGATCAAGGTTTCGTAACCCGTGGACGGTTGCATTTCGAAGAAGTCCTTGTAGGCAAATCCCAGTTCAATATTCGCCATGTCGAGGGTCGGCCCCGGCCGCTTGGCCAGCAGGTCGAACCACATGCCTTCATTGGGCTGGATCTGGATTCTCAAGTACGTGGGTTGCAGTTCATCGACTTCGGTATCGCGAAACTGCGCGTAAGGCGCCGGTTTGAAGCAGATGACAATTTCCGTGTCGCGCACACTCATGCGTTTGCCTGTGCGCAGGTAAAACGGCACCCCGACCCAACGCCAGTTATCGATCATCACCTTGAGGGCGACGTAGGTTTCGGTGCTGCTGTCGGGCGCAACATTGGCTTCCTCGCGGTAACCGTTGACCGCTACGCCGCCGACCTGGCCTGCGGTGTACTGGCCACGTACCGAGTTGGCGCGGGCCTGCTCCACCGACCAGGGGCGAATGGCCCCGACCACCTTGGCTTTTTCGCCACGCACCGCATCGGCGCCAAAGGCGGCCGGCGGTTCCATGGCCACCATCGCCAGCAACTGGAACAAGTGGTTGGGCACCATGTCCCGCAGGGCGCCGGTGTGTTCGTAGAAACTGCCACGGGTTTCCACGCCAACGGTTTCCGCGGCGGTGATTTGTACATGGTCGATGTAGTGATTGTTCCAGAAGGCCTCGAACAGGCTGTTGGAAAAACGGCTGACCAGAATGTTCTGCACCGTTTCCTTGCCCAGGTAATGGTCGATCCGGTAGATCTGTTTTTCGCTCATGACTTTGAGCAGGCAGGCATTGAGCGCTTCGGCGGTTGGCAGATCGGAACCGAACGGTTTCTCGATCACCACACGCCGGAAGGCATCGTCCTGCTCCTGAAGCAGCCCGGCCGCACCGAGGCGGCGGACCACTTCACTGAAAAAACGCGGCGCGGTCGCCAGATAGAAAACCGCGTTGCCGGTGCCACTGGCGGCGATTTTCGCCGCCAGTGCTTCGTAGGTGCTGTCATCGAGGAAGTCACCCTGAACGTAACTGATGCCCCGCGCCAGGCTGGCCCACAGCACCGGGTCGAGCGCCCGGTCGGCATCGCCGCCCTTGCTCGCCGCTTGGTGACGGATGAAATCCTCGAGTTTGCGGGCGAAGTCCACATCACTGATAGCGTTGTGGTCGACACCAATGATCTGCAGGCCATCCCCCAGCAGCCCGTCGCGACTGAGGTGGTACAGCGCCGGCATCAGCAGACGCTTGACCAGATCGCCATGGGCGCCGAACAGAAACAGCGTGGTCGGCGGCGCGGGTTCTGCCTTGGATTTCCTGCCGATCGAGGTCATTTTTTCGGCGTCTCCACGTGGCCACCGAAGCCAAAGCGCATGGCCGATAGCATCTTGTCACCGTAGGTGCTCTGCTGGCGCGAGCGGAAACGGGCGAACAATGAACTGGAGAGCACCGGCACCGGAACCGCTTGCTCGATGGCCGCTTCGATGGTCCAGCGCCCTTCACCACTGTCGGCAACCTCACCGGAGAAGCCGTCCAGCTTCGGATCGCTGGCCAAGGCGTCGGCGGTCAAATCCAGCAACCAGGACGACACCACACTGCCGCGACGCCAGACTTCGGCGATATCGGCCACATTCAAGTCAAATCGCTGCTCAGGTGGCAGGCTTTCGCTGGATTTGGTCTTGAGGATGTCAAAGCCCTCGGCGAAGGCCTGCATCATTCCGTATTCAATGCCGTTGTGGATCATCTTCACAAAATGCCCCGAACCGGCCGGGCCCGCGTGGATGTAACCGCGTTCCGCGCGATCATCGTCGGACTTGCGGTCGCGGGTGCGCGGAATATCGCCCATCCCTGGTGCCAGGCTGTCAAACAAAGGGTCCAGGCGCCTCACCACTTCGGCGTCACCACCAATCATCATGCAATAACCGCGCTCCAGGCCCCAGACGCCGCCGGAAGTGCCGACGTCGATATAATTCAGGCCTTTGACCGACAACGCCTGCGCGCGACGGATGTCATCCTTGTAGTACGTGTTACCGCCATCGATGATGACGTCGCCCGGCTCCAGCAACTCGCTGAGAACGTTAATCGTGTCTTCGGTGGGGGCGCCGGCGGGCAACATGACCCAGACCGCCCGTGGTTTTTCCAGACCGGCCACCAGTTGCGGCAGATCCGCGACGCCCGTTGCGCCCTCCTGGCTCAGGTTTTCAACAAAGGCGGCATTGCGATCGTAGACGACGGTGGTGTGCCCATTGAGCATCAGGCGCCGCGCAATATTGCCGCCCATGCGGCCCAGTCCAATGATCCCGAGTTGCATGTGCTGATGCTCCCTACTACAAATAAAGGTGTGTCAAAGGTTTAGCTCAATCGACGAGTGGAGGTTAGTCCAGAGCATTGCTGCATAGTTTCCGGGTAATTCGAGCGATCACAAGGGATAACGCTCCAGATCCGGCCAAAGACACAGCGACCATGAAAAATAAAAAAGTTCCAATCACAAGCAAAAGAAATCAGAATCGGCGCCGATAGTAGAGGTGTCGACCAAATACTGGCGACATCTCTATAGTTGATGTACGCCATTTGCGAGGTGAGCAATGGACTCCGTAGTTACCGCACGTCCTCCCCAAACCCTTTACGTGACCATTCGTCGCGACGAATTACGCCTGCTTAAAGAAGAGCGTGATCTGCTGCTTGATGAGGTGACGCAATTGCGCATGCAGTTGCAACACTCCCAGCTGTCCCATCAGAGCCAGGCCCTGGCTCGGTAACCCCCGAGCAGAGGCGCGGCGCCGGAAGTGGCACTGGACAAACCGGTGTCATTTCCATGTATACCCATTCGTGCCAAGGGCATGTGTTTCTGCTGCAGCGCGTAGCAGTCCCGCCCCTGGGTGCGCGGGTTTCAGTGCGTGAGGGTGCAACGCGACCACCGGAAATAAATCTCCTCGCCACAAAAAAACGCCTTCGCCACATTCCCCCCGGCCTTCGTTTTGTAACCAAATATCTTACAAATTTTTCACACCTCCATCGCGATACTCCCGGCCTTTTAGGGTAGTTCGGCGCATGCCTGTGGGCATCCATTGGGTGCCAGCGGCGTCGTCGACAGGAAGGCTGGAGCGCTTGATGAGTTTGTTCAAACGCAGCACAACGACTGCGAAAAGTTTCGACTGGGCCGGTTTTGGCTGGCTTTTTCTGTTTTTCTGGTATTTCTCGGGTATTACCCAACTGCTCATACTGGTGACCGACACTTCGGGCTTTACCGGGTTTCGCCAGGCCTTCGTCATGAGCGCACTGTGGCTGGCGCCCGTATTGCTCTTCCCTGCTCGGACCCGCCTGCTTGCGGCGTTGATCGGCGTGGTGCTGTGGGCCTGCTCTATGGCCAGCCTCGGTTACTTTTTCATCTATCAGCAAGAGTTTTCCCAGAGCGTCATCTTCATCATGTTCGAATCGAACGTGTCCGAAGCCGGCGAGTACATGACGCAGTATTTTGCCTGGTGGATGGTGGCGGCCTTCCTGGCCCATACCGCCGTCGGGTATTGGCTCTGGACACGCCTGCGCCCGGTGTACCTGCCCCGCGGCCAAGCCATGGTCGCGGCGACTGCGATTGTGCTGGCAGTGGTCGGCTATCCGCTGATCAAACACACCCTGCGGGCCGGCACGCTTGCCGGTGGCCTGGAGAAATTCGAAAGTCGTATCGAGCCAGCCGTGCCGTGGCAGATGCTGGTGGCATACCGGCGCTATGGCGAGCAACTGGAAAACATGCAAGGCATGCTTCACAGCGCCAGCAAGATCGCACCGCTGCGTAACCTCAAGGACGCCATGGCCGAGCAGCCCGCCACCCTGGTGCTAGTCATCGGCGAGTCCACCAACCGTCAGCGCATGAGCCTGTACGGTTACCCAAGGAAAACCACGCCGGAACTGGACAAGCTCAAGGAGCAGCTCTCGGTTTTCGACAATGTCATCACCCCGCGCCCCTACACCATCGAAGCACTGCAGCAGGTACTGACCTTTGCCGATGAACAGAACCCGGACCTTTACCTGAGCACACCGTCCTTGGTGAGCATGATGAAGCAGGCCGGTTACAAGACCTTCTGGATCACCAACCAGCAGACCATGACCAAGCGCAACACCATGCTCACGACTTTCTCTCAACAAGCCGATGCGCAGGTATACCTGAACAACAACCGCAACCAGAACGCGGCGCAATACGACGGCGATGTGATCGCCCCGTTCAATCAGGCCCTGGCAGACAGCGCGGCGCGCAAACTGATCGTGGTGCACCTGCTCGGCACCCACATGAGCTATCAGTACCGGTATCCGCCCACCTTCAAGAAGTTCACCGACCGCCAGGGCGTACCGGCGGGGGTGCGTGACGACCAGGTCCCGACCTACAACAGTTACGACAACGCGGTGCTGTACAACGACTTCGTAGTGTCCAGTCTGATCAAGGACTACGCCAAAACCGACCCCAACGGCTTTTTGCTGTACCTGTCGGACCATGGTGAAGACGTGTTCGATTCGCCGGGCCATAGCACGCTTGGCCGCAACGAAGGCAAGCCGACCGCGCCGATGTACACCGTGCCGTTCATCGCCTGGGCCTCGCCCAAGTGGCGTGAAACTCATGACTGGAACTTCAGCGCTGACCTGTCACGCCCCTACAGCAGCGCTCACTTGATCCACACCTGGGCAGACCTGGCCGGTTTGAGTTTTGATGAGCTGGACCGCAGTAAAAGCCTGGTGAGCGATGACTTCAAGGCCCGCCCGCTGTTGATCGGCAACCCTTATGAACACCAGCGCAAGGCCTTGATCGACTTCAGCCTGATGCAGCCCAAGGCGCCTGCGGTGCGGGTCGTGCAAAAATAGCCGGAGCGCCCTCGCCCGCTTCCACAGGGGCGGCCTCTACAGGGGCTTTGTCCAGAACAGCATTCGACCGTGGGCCGGGTCGAACATGCCAGGGGCAAAGCCGAACTTCGTATAGCTGCCCTGAGCGATGGCATTGCCTTCAAGCACCTCCAGGGTGATTTTGCAGCAACCACGCTGGCGGGCGATATCCTCGACCTTCTGCAGCATCTTTTGGCTCAACCCCAACCCGCGGAACGGCTTCATCACCACAACATCGTGGACGTTGACCAGTGGTCGGCAAGCGAAGGTCGAAAAACCTTCGAAGCAATTGACCAGGCCCGCCGGTTCGCCGTTGACGAAAGCCAGTACGCTGAAGGCATGCGGGCGCTTGGCCAGTTCCTCGGGTAGATGCAGCAGCACTTCCGGCGGCAGCGACTGGCCACCGCCCATTGGATCTTCTGCATAGCCGTTCAGCACATAACAGATTGCTTCGGCGTGGACTGCATTGGTATAGCTGGCTTGCAATACAAGAATGTCCCTGGTTTCTTCCACGGCGTTCCATCTCACTTCGGTAGTACCGGCGGCTCCGATGCCGTCGGCGGGGGTACGGTCAGGCGGACTGACCAAAACGCTGCATTTGCATTTCCTGCAGGCGACTGAGCGTACGACGAAACGGGAATTGCAGATAGCCCTCGGTGTACAACCGGTCCATAGGCACCTGTGCCGAAAGGTACAACGGCACTTTGCGGTCGTAGCATTCATCGACCAGGGCAATGAAACGCCGCACACCGTCATCATGGATGGACAACTGCGGCAACTCACGATCACCCGCCTCGACCCTTTCAACCCCGTCTTCGGTTCCACGGGCAATGCGCCCCTCGCGCTGCTCGGCGCTCAGACTAGGTACGTCGCTGATCAGGATGGCCTTGAAACGGTCGCACAGCGCCATGAAATCCATGGCTGAGAACGGCTGCTCACACATATCCGCGTAACGACTCCAGAGCACCGTATCGCTGGCCCGCACGGGCTCAAGCTGACGATGGCCGACTTCAATCGGCAAACTGTTGGGCGCCTGTCCTGCGGTCAACTGGGCAAAAACAGCCTCCAACGGATCGGGTTGCCCGCAGTCGCGTAGCCAGTAGCGCTGCTGCAATGCCCCCGGATGCTGGCGATGATCTTGCCATCCGTTCACCGGCACGACCTGCATGTGCTGCTTGATCGCCGTGATGGTGGGCAGGAATCGCTCGCGGTTGTGGCCGTTGGCATAAAGCTCCTCGGGCGGCAGGTTGGAGGTGCTGACCACCACCATGCCCCGCTCGAACATGACCTGAAACAGACGGCCCAGAATAATGGCATCGCCAATGTCGGTGACGAACAACTCGTCGAAACACAACACCCTGACCTCTTGGCTCAGTTCTGCCGCCAATGCCTGCAAAGGGTCCGGCGTGCCCGTAAGCTGGAACGAGCGCTGATGCACCCAGGCCATGAAATGATGGAAATGCTGACGACGGGCCGGCACCCTAAGGCTTTCGTAGAATCGGTCCATCAACCAGGTCTTGCCGCGTCCGACCGGCCCCCAGAGATAAACGCCCTGGATCGACTTGCGCCCCTCGTGCAGCGCCTGGTGGCACTGTTGCAGAGCCATGATAGCCAGTTCCTGGGCCTCGTCCTGGACAAAACCATGGTGTTCGATGGCATGCTGCCAGGCACTCAAGGGGGAGTCGAAAGTCATACGGCCCGGATCCGGAAAATGAGGCCGGGGAGTATGCCATGTCGGCGGCTTTGAGTGAGTGACCTCACCTGTCTGTGAACCTCAGCAAACCCTGTGGCGAGGGCGATTTATCCCCTCGCCACAGGTGTTGACGAACCAACGTGCAAACCTCTAGATCGAGATATCCAGCCGACTGATCTTCCCCTGCTCGTCGAGCCGGAAGGTGTAGCGCAACTCCAGCGGGCTGCCGGGGAAAGTTCCGGAGATCAGGTTATGCACCAGCACCTTGCCGGTGCGTTGCTGCACATTGAGCACCTCAACCCGAGGCTGAAAACGCTGGGCGGTATCTTCCATCCATTGAGCGATGGCCTGGGCACCGACGCGGTGCTGGCCTTCGTCGAACACATTGGCATCCTCGGCGAAAAAACGCGTCACCGCCGAACTGTCACGGGCATTGGCGGCCGCAATGTAACCGGCGATGGCCGGGGCCAGGGAAGAGACGGGATTGGACATGGTACGGCTCCTTGTTTTATCGATCTGCCGCCATGCTAGAACAGCCGTGTGTCAGTTTTTGTCAGGAGTGAAACGCCCCGCCTCGTCCAGGTCCATCAGCTTGAACCAGGCGCGCAGCAAGTCGCTGCGCCTGCCAGGATAGCGCTCGCCCTGCTCGGTGGCAGTAGCGATCCGATCTGTGCGAAAGGTCCGATAGGCGCCGCGTAACTCACACCACGCCACCACCACTCGCGCCTCATTGAAAAAACCCAGGGCCAACGGCCAGATCAGGCGCTGGCTGGGGTTCTTATTCACGTCGGCATAATCGATGTGCAGCTTGGCTTGAGCGCGAATGGCCTGGCGGTACACATTCAGCTCCACCGTATTCTGTGGATAGCCGTAGCCCGGAGGCCCGGGCAACACCGTGGGGTTGCGCAGGGCATCCCGGACGTCAGGCGCCAGCACCGCAGCGACCTTGGCCAAAGCGTCGGCAGCGGCCTTGCCCAGTACCTCGTCGCCACGCTGATCAACGTAGCGCAGCCCCAGCACAATGGCTTCGATTTCATCAGCCGTGAACATCAATGGCGGCAGGAACAGGCCGCTGCGCAACACATAGCCAATGCCCGCCTCGCCCTGGATCGGCGCCCCCAGGGCCGAAAGTTCGGCGATATCGCGGTAGAGCGTGCGCTCGGACACTTTCAACTCGGCCGCCAATGTCGCAGCGGTAACCGGGCAGCGCTTGCCGCGCAAGACTTGCAATAATGTGAGCAGTCGAGTGGTACGCGACACGATGGGCGATCCGCAAAAAAGATTGACGCAGATTAGCAGAGCCTGGTGTCAGAAACTGTCAGGAGCCCTCTACCTGCGCAACGTGAAGCCATCTGATATGAGCCATGATATGAGTCATGTGATTTGAGCCTTTGTGGCGAGGGAGCTTGCTCCCGCT
>NZ_JABWQV010000128.1 GCF_014268615.1 Pseudomonas tehranensis
CAGCGGGAGCAAGCTCCCTCGCCACAAAGGGGCATCCACGGGAAGCCCCCTTCCAACAGGTTTTTACGCACCCTTGGCCGAAGGCAGTTTCGATACCAGGCGCAGCGACACGGTCAGCCCTTCGAGCTGGTAGTGCGGGCGCAGGTAGAACTTGGAGTTGTAGTACCCCGGGTTGCCTTCGACTTCCTCAACGATGACCTCGGCGGCGGCCAGTGGGTGCTGGGCCTTGGTGGTCTCGGTGGAGTGCGCCGGGTCACCGTCGACGTAGTTGAGGATCCAGTCCTGTAACCAGCGCTGCATTTCGTCCTTCTCTTTGAAGGAACCGATCTTGTCGCGCACGATGCACTTGAGGTAATGGGCGAAGCGGCAGGTGGCGAACAGGTACGGCAGGCGCGCGGCCAGGTTGGCGTTGGCGGTGGCGTCCGGGTCGTCGTATTCGGCCGGTTTCTGCAATGACTGGGCGCCGATGAACGCGGCGAAGTCGGTGTTTTTCTTGTGCAGCAGCGGCATGAAACCGTTCTTCGCCAGCTCCGCTTCACGGCGGTCCGAAATGGCGATTTCGGTCGGGCACTTCATGTCCACGCCGCCGTCATCGGTAGGGAAGGTGTGGGCTGGCAGGTTTTCCACTTCACCGCCAGATTCCACGCCACGGATGCGCGAGCACCAGCCGAAGTGTTTGAACGAACGGTTGATGTTCACCGCCATCGCATAAGCGGCGTTGGCCCAGGTGTACTTGGAGCTGTCGGCGCCGTCGGTATTTTCTTCGAAGGCGAAGGCTTCCACCGGGTCAGTCTTGGCGCCGTACGGCAGGCGCGCGAGGAAGCGCGGCATGGTCAGGCCGATGTAGCGCGAGTCTTCCGATTCACGCAGCGAACGCCAGCCGGCATATTCCGGCGTGGTGAAGATCTTGGTCAGGTCGCGCGGGTTCGACAGTTCCTGCCACGAGCCCATGCCCATCACGGTAGGCGATGCGGCGGCAATGAACGGCGAGTGCATGGCGGCGCAGACTTTCGACAGCTCGCCCAGCAGCTCCACGTCGGGTGGCGACTGGTCGAAGTAGTAGTCGCCCACCAGGCAACCGTACGGTTCACCGCCGAACTGGCCGTATTCTTCTTCGTACATCTTCTTGAAGATCGGGCTCTGGTCCCACGCGGTGCCCTTGAATTTCTTCAGGGTCTTGTGCAGGTCGGTCTTGGAGATATTGAGCACGCGGATCTTGAGTTGCTCGTCGCTCTCGGTGTTGTTGACCAGGTAATGCAGGCCACGCCAGGCGCTTTCCAGCTGCTGGAAGTCGGGGTGGTGGATGACCTGGTTGACCTGGGCGGTGAGCTTGGCGTCGATGGCGGCGATGATCGATTCGATCGACTTGATGGCGTCGTTGGACACCAGGTCAGTCTGCGCCAGGGCCTGCTCGGCGAGGGTGCGCACGGCGGTTTCGACGGCTTCGCGAGCGCGCTCGGTCTTGGGCTTGAATTCTTGCATCAGCAGCGAGGCGAACTCGCTGGGGACTTCGGTGGTGCCCAGGGCCTGGGACTGATTTTCACGTGCTGATTCGGTCATGATCATTCGTCCTGATTAAGCCTGGGGCTCGTTGTCGGCGGGCTTCGGCGCGCTGGCCAGGGCCTGCAGCAGGGCAGGGTCCTTGATCGCTTTCATGATGATTTCTTCGGCGCCGGTCTTGCCGTCCATGTAGGTCAGCAGGTTGGCCAGTTGGGTGCGCGCTTCGAGCAGCTTGTTCAGCGAGTCGACCTTGCGGGCCACGGCCGCCGGGCTGAAGTCGTCCATGCTTTCGAAGGTCAGGTCCAGGCTCAGGTTGCCTTCGCCGGTCAGCTCGTTAGGGACATGGAACGCCACGCGAGGCTGCATGGCCTTGAGGCGCGAGTCGAAATTGTCGACATCGATTTCAAGGAATTTGCGATCGGCCACAGGTGCCAGAGGCTCGGCGGGCTTGCCGGCCAGGTCCGCCATCACCCCCATGACAAAGGGCAACTGGACCTTTTTCTCGGCGCCGTAGAGCTCGACGTCGTACTCGATCTGCACTCGAGGCGCACGGTTGCGCGCGATGAATTTCTGAGAACTTTGCTTCGCCACGTTGCTGCTCCTGGTCGCTTGAGCGACGGTGTTGGCGTCATCGGGGGTGCCGGTGACGTGACTGCGTGATCCGTTCGCTTTTATTCGCTGTCTGGGCCGCGCAGGTTTTCAAATTGACTCATGCCGTCGGGAATCAGGTTGCGCACGATGGTCGCAAAGTCGGCGTTCACCAGAATCTTGGCCCGATTCAACAGCACCGGCAGCGGGCTGGAGGGCTCTTGACGGGCGTAGTAAGCGAGAATCCGGTCCAGGCTGCGCAACACGTCGTCGCGGTTGTTGACCTCGCCAGGGGCGGCGCTGCGTGGCGCGCCCGCGCTTGGCGCGGTGGCGTGTTCAACCGGCGCGGCGTTGTCGTCGCCGCTGATGACATCGGGCAGGGCGCTGTCGCCGCTCTGTGGGGCGAACTGGCCAAGGATCTGCAGGGCCATCTTGAGCGGTTGCTTCAGCGGGCCAAGGTCCACGCCTTGGGCCGAACCGACTTGATCGCTGACCTGTTGCTCGATGGCTTCGGCGGCTGCGCGAGCTTGCAACAGGGCGTCGCGGGTGATTTCCAGCTGCTCGGGATCACTGTCGAGCAGGGCTCCGGCGAGCTGTTCGGCGCCGAGGCTTTCATTCGGGAAACTTTGCAGGCCGCTGGCATTGGCGGCGGCGCGCAGGCTCACGGCACCGAAGGTGCGCGAGCGGGCCAGGATGCTTTCGCGCAGCAGGCCAATGGTGATATCGGATGTCAGGCCGGCGAGGGCGTTGATGCGCACGGTGGGATCGTTGTCGTCCTCGGCGTCCAGGCGCGGATGCAGCTCGGCCCAGTACTGCTTGAGCAATTCGCTGATCAGCGTCAACACGCGGGCCAGGCCCGGTATGCCTTCTAGGGCCAGGGAACTTTGCAGTAGGAAATGGGTGATGCGCAGGTCTTTGCTGCGTTGCAGCAGGTCCAGGCTTTGCTGCTGGATGCTGCGCCACTCAGGGGGTTCGGCAGGCAATATCGAATCGCCCATGCTGCGCTCGGGCTGACCTTGGGAATCGCGTTCCAGGCGCAAGAAATCCGCGTCATATTCCAAATCTTCACCGCACGGCGAAGTTGCGGATACAGCGGCGAGCAGCAGAGGCACATCCACTTCGTTCGATCTCCCTATCGCCCGCTGAATAACTCGGGCAGTGCACACGCAAGTTCCGAATAGAACTTCACATGTTCCTTGAGGCTAATGGCCCTTTAGATGCTTGATGATCTTAAAGTGCCATCATGTTTATTCAAGAAGTTGTGCATTTTTGGTGTAGTACTTATGGCTTGTCAAGGTAAGCTATTTCCCCTGTGTGACAGTTGTGAGGCGCTTAACAACCTGCGCGACCAGTAGGTCAAGGCAGGCACTGATGCAGGTTTTTTGTCATGCAGGCGGGTTAATATCAGCAATCATGCTGGCAAAAAGCCGTTTCGCAGTCGGTTGCAAAGGTTTGCCGACGAGTCGTTCGGGCGTAGATCCCGGCACTCGATCGCATGCGCAAGTGTTCAGCAAGGAGGCAAGATGGCGCTGTGTTTGACGATCACTAGTTATCACAAGATTACCCCGGGCCAGTGTTCTGAGAAGTCCATGGATCAGGGAGTGATGGCAATTGGCCGTAATTCCGATAATGACTGGGTATTACCGGACCCTGAGCGCCTGGTTTCCGGCAAACATTGCGTTATTCAATACAAAGACGGGCGTTATTACTTAACCGATAACAGCACTAACGGTGTGGAATTGGTCAAGGCCGGTGTTCGTTTGCGCAAGGGCAACAGTGAGCCGCTGCAAGACGGCGAAGTTATCCGCATTGGCGATTATGAAATCCAGGCGCGGGTGGATTTCAACCTGCCAGTCTCCGACAGCAATCCGTTTGCTGAGGCGCCCAGCAGCTTCGAAGCCTTGATGGGGCATCAGAGTGCCGGCTTGAATACACCCACGCCGATGCCCGTGGCTCCCCCGGCCCATTTCCAGGGCGCCTCGGCCATGGACACCTTGCCAGACCTGTTCGACTTCCTGAGCCCGAGCAGTGTCCCGCCGGCCACCCAGCCTGACCATGTGCCGGCCCAACAGCATGATTTTCGTCCGCCGACGCCCATTGCTCCTCCCAGCCCGCCGCCTGTGATCGAGCCTGTGGCGCAGGCCTCGGCCTCGGCCTCGGTGATACCGGAGGACTGGGACCCGTTCAGCGACAAGCCCGCGCCCGTGGCAGTTGCCCCGATTCCTGTCGCTGCGCCACCGGTTGCGCCACCGCCCGTTGTCGAGCGGCCTGTCGTAGAGCCGCTTGTCGTAGAACCGGTGCCGACACCCCCGCCTCAGGTCAGCATAACCGCCGAACCTGCGCCGCTGCGCGAGGCGCCGGTGACCAGCGTTCAAACCCCGGCCACGCCGCCCAAGCCGCTCGACGTCGCCCAACCGGACCTGTTGCAAGCGTTCCTGCGCGGCGCCGGGCTGGACCAGTTGCGCCTGGACCAGGCCCAGGCCGAGGCGCAGATGGAAAGCATCGGGCGCAGCTATCGGCTGATGGTCGAAGGCTTGATTGATGTTTTGCGCGCCCGCAGCAGCCTCAAGGGTGAGTTCCGCATTCAGCAAACGATGATCCAGCCGGTGGAAAACAACCCGCTGAAGTTCGCCCCCAATGTCGAGGAGGCCATGTTGTTGCTGCTGCGTCATGGCAACCAGGCCTTCATGGCGCCGGATGTGGCGGTGCGTGACAGCTTCGACGACCTGCGCGCTCACCAATTGGCAGTGATGGCCGGCGTGGAAGCGGCCATCAAGCATTTGCTGGCGCGCTTTGAACCGGCGCAACTGGAAGAGCGCATGGGCAAGCCCGCTGGCCTGTCGAGCATTTTCAACGGCTCGCGACAGGCGCAGTACTGGCAGCAATTCACCGAGCTCTACAGCAACATTTCCCGGGAAGCCCAGGAGGATTTCCAGGACCTGTTCGGTCGTGAATTCAGTCGCGCTTACGAAGAGCACAGCGCGCGACAGCGCCGCCTATAACACCTTTAAAAGCAATCAACGGATAGCTCAAACGTCATTGAGGACGCAGGATGATTTTCAGGTTTTTACTCGCAGTCGCCACCGGGCTTCTGCTGACGGCATGCGCCAAGGATGCGGCCGATTCACAGTCCGAAGAGGCTGACACCGCTGCCGTCGAACTGCACTTTCACGCCATTGCCGGCCTCAACCCCGGCGCTACGGGTCATCCGGCGCCGGTCCGGGTGCGTATTTTCGAACTGAAAAATGCCGCCACCTTCGCCCGCTCCGATTATTTCGCCCTGGCCGAACGGGCCCAGGCGACCCTCGGCGCCGACCTGATCGATCAGGACGAAGTGCTGATCCAGCCCGGTCAGCAGTTGAGCCTGCAACGCGACCTCGATCCGGCTACCCGCCATATCGGCGTACTGGTGGGCTATCGCGAACTGGACCGGTCGCTGTGGCGCACGGTGATGAATGTCCCGCCGCGCCAATACACCGAATACCAGATCAGCCTCGACGTGCGCGCCGTGCGCAGCGCCGTCGTCGTTCCCCCATCCAGCCCTGCCCAATAAGCAATCGGAGCCCCCATGTCCTGGAACAATCGCGTGGTCTGGTCGGAAGGCATGTTCATTGGAACGCAGCACTTCCAGCAGCATGACCGTTACCTGGAAAACCTCATCGACGCCCGCAGCCGTCCGTTGTCGGCCGGTGCCTGGGGTTTTTCCCAATTGCTGATCGACCAGGGCCTGCTGGCCCAGGGCAAGCTGGCGATCGTTTCGGCGCGGGGCCTGCTGCCGGACGGCACACCGTTCAACATCCCCGAGGATGACCTGGCGCCGCCTGCACTGAACGTCGATGACAACCTGCGCGATGGTCTGGTGTACCTGGCCTTGCCGCTCAAGCGTGCCGGTGCGCGTGACACCGTTGACGAAGGTGAAGCCCTCGGCGCTGCGCGCTACGTGAGCCAGGTGTGCGAAGTGCGCGACGATAACGCACCGTTCGAGAACCGCGCGCCGGTCGCCTTGGGTTCGCGGGCGTTGCGCCTGTTGACCGCGCAGGATGGCATCAGTGACTACGCCGCCATCGGCCTGGTACGCATCAAGGAGAAACGCGCCGACCGCGCCCTGGTGCTGGACGACAGCTACATCCCGCCGTTGCTGGATGTGGCCGCCTCCAAACCGTTGGCCGCGTTTCGCAGCGAACTGTTGGGCCTGCTCCATCAACGCGGCGAAGCCCTCGCCGGGCGGGTGGTGGCGTCCGGTGCCGGGGGCGCCTCGGAGATCGCCGATTTCATGCTGCTGCAACTGGTCAACCGCGCGCAGCCGCTGATCCAGCACCTGAGCCAGTTGAGCCCGTTGCACCCCGAACGGTTCTACAGCGAGCTGGTCAGCCTGGCCGGTGAGTTCTCGACCTTCACCGCTTCGGGGCGACGACCACAGGAATATCCGCAATACCAGCACGATGACCTGGCGCTCAGTTACGCGCCGGTCATGCAGGCCCTGCGTGAGGCCCTGTCGATGCTGATTGACAGCAAGGCCACGCCGATTCCGATTGTCGAGAAAGCCTACGGCATCCACGTGGCGATGCTGGCCGACAAGACCCTGCTCGAGAGCGCCAGTTTCATCCTGGTGGTGCGTGCCGATGTCCCGGCCGAAACCCTGCGCGGTCGCTTCGGCCAGCAGAGCAAGGTCGGTTCGGTGGAGCACATTCGCGATCTGGTCAACCTGCAACTGCCGGGCATCGGCCTGCTGCCGTTGCCGGTGGCGCCACGCCAGCTTCCGTACCACGCCGGCTCCACTTATTACGAACTCGACCGCGGTAGCGATCACTGGCAGCAATTGAGCAACTCCGGCGGGTTCGCGTTCCACATCGCCGGCCAGTTCCCGGGGCTTAACCTGGCTTTCTGGGCGATCCGAGGATAAACCGCGATGAGCAACGACGATCGTACTCAGTTCATGCCGACGCCCGGTGGTCGTGGCGCCGACCCATTCCGCCCGGATCCTGGCCGTCCGGATTCGGGTCGTCCACAGCCGGCGCCCGCACCGCTGTCGATGCCGGCCGCCCCGGTCCTGACCGGCAAGGCCCAAGGCCTCAACCCGCTGGAAAGCGCGGCCGGTCCGCTGCTGGCGCTGTTGACGCGCCTGCGCAACACCATTGCCCATCCGGCTCCGGCCAGCCTGCGGGCGCAACTGTTGGCGTACCTGCGCCAGTTCGAGGAGCGCGCCGAAGCCGCCGGCGTGGTGCGCAATGACGTGCTGCTGGCTCGCTACGCCCTGTGCACCGCCCTGGATGAAGCCGTGTTGAGCACTCCCTGGGGTGGCACCAGCGACTGGGGCAAGCAGAGCCTGCTGATCACCGTGCACAACGAAGCCTGGGGCGGCGAGAAGGTGTTCCAGCTTCTGGAGCATTGCCTGCAAAGCCCACGGGAACGCTTGTACCTGCTGGAGCTTCTGTACCTATGCATGTGCCTGGGGTTCGAAGGGCGCTACCGGGTGATGAACGACGGGCGCAGCCAACTGGAAGCCTTGCGCGAGCGCACCAGCGCGGTGATCCGCAGCGCCCGTGGCGACTACGAACGTGAGCTGTCGCCGCACTGGCGCGGTGTCAGCGTGGCTCGCGATCGACTGGCGCAATTCATGCCGCCGTGGATCGCCGTGGCCATCGGCGCGGCCTTGTTGCTGGCGCTGCTGTTCGGCCTGCGCATGAAGCTGGCCTCCGATGCCGAGCCGGTGTTCAAGAACATCCATGCCCTGGGGGAAATCCCGGTGCAGGCCATCGACCGCCCCGTGGTGCAGCCCAAAGTGATCGAGCGACCACGCCTGGCCGGTTTCCTGGCCGATGAAATCCGCGCCGGTCGGGTCGCGGTGGAAGATGCCGTGGATCGCTCGGTGGTGACCATCCGTGGCGATGAACTGTTCGCCTCGGGCAGCGCCAGCATCTCCGATGATCTGGAGCCGCTGATGCTGCGCATCGCCGACGCCATTCGCAAGGTCAAGGGCCAGGTCCTGGTGACCGGCCACAGCGACAATCGTCCGATTGCCACCCTCAGATTCCCATCCAACTGGGCGTTGTCCGAGGCGCGGGCCAAGTCGGTGCTGCAAATCCTTTCAGCCAAGACCGGCCAAGCCGAGCGCTTCAGCGCCGAAGGCCGCAGCGACACCGAGCCGTTGGCGTCCAACGCCACCGCAGAGGGGCGTGCGCGCAATCGTCGGGTTGAAATCACAGTATTGGCGGAGGGGGTCGAGTGAAGGCGTTTTTCAGTTTTATGACCCGCTGGGTCATCCCATTGCTGGGGCTGATCGCCCTGAGCCTGATCATCTGGTTCGTCGGCCCGCTGCTGGACTGGCTGGGGCCCGAAGGCCGTCGTTGGGCGTTGATCATCCTGGTGTTCGCGGTGTGGATTGCCTACCGGGTGTTTCGCATCATCCAGGCGCGCCGGCAGGCCGCCGAAGTCATGCGCAGCCTGGCTGCGCAAACACCGCCCGATCCCACCAGCATCGCGACGGCCGAAGAACTCGAAACCCTGCGCCAGCGCATGGACGAAGCCTTGGCGCTGTTGAAGAAAGCCAAGCTGGGTGGGGACGAGCGCCGCAACCTCTACGAACTGCCGTGGTATGTGATCATCGGCCCGCCGGGTTCAGGCAAGACCACTGCGCTGGTCAACTCCGGGCTGCATTTCCCGTTGGCCGCGCAACTGGGCGCCGGCGCGGTACGCGGCGTGGGCGGCACGCGTAACTGCGATTGGTGGTTTACCGACCAGGCGGTGCTGCTCGACACCGCTGGCCGCTATACCACCCAGGACAGCGACGCGACTGTCGACAAGGCCGCGTGGCTAGGCTTTCTCGGGCTGTTGAAAAAGCAACGCGCCCGTCGCCCGATTGACGGTGCGTTCATTGCCATCAGTCTGTCCGACCTGCTGCTGGGCAGCGACGCCGAGCGCGCTGCACATGCCGCGGCGATTCGCTTGCGCATCCAGGAGCTGTACACCCAGCTGGGCGTACGCTTTCCGATCTATCTGATGCTGACCAAGCTCGACCTGGTGCCCGGGTTCATGGAGTTCTTCGACAGCCTGAGCAAGGAAGAACGCGCCCAGGTCTGGGGCATGACCTTCGCCCTGGACGATGGCAAGAGCAACGACAGCCCGTTGGCGCATCTGCAAAGCGAATTCGCCGGCCTTGAGCAGCGCCTCAACGACCGCTTGGTGGAACGCTTGCAGCAAGAGCGCGACCCGGCGCGGCGCGACTTGATCTACGGTTTCCCGCAGCAGTTCGGCGCGTTGAAAGATTGTCTGCAAAGTTTCCTCGAAGGCGTGTTCAAGCCCAACGCCTTCGAAGAACGTGTGCTGCTGCGCGGGGTGTATTTCACCAGCGGTACCCAGGAAGGCAGCCCGATCGATCGCTTGATCGGCTCCATGGCCCAGAGCATGAACCTGGACCGTCAGCACCTGGCACGCCAGACCGGCACCGGACGCAGCTACTTCATCGAAAAACTCTTCACTGCCGTGGCGTTCGCCGAGCGTGGGTTGGTGGGCGTCGATCCCAAGGTCGAGCGTCGGCGCAAGTGGATCGCCCGGGGCGTACTGGCTTCCACCGTGGCTTTGGTGCTGGTGGTTTCGACGTTGTGGTGGATCAGCTATCGGGCCAACCAGGCGTACATCACCCAGGTCGATCAGAAAGTCGCGCCGCTGGGTCAGGCCGTGCAGAGCCTCAGTCCGGCACAACGCGATGTCCTCGCCGTATTGCCATTGCTCAACGCCGTGAAGCACCTGGCCGACGACGCGCCCGATTGGGCCGAGGGTCTGGGTCTGTATCAAGGCGACATGCTCGAAGCCGAGTCCGGCAGTGTCTATCGCAAGCTGCTGATCGCCGTGTTCGCGCCACGCTTGCTGACACGTATCGAAGAGCAGCTGCACAGCGGCGGCAGTTCGGATTTTCTCTATGAAGGATTGAAGGCCTATCTGATGCTCGCTGACAACGAGCACTACGATGCCGACTTCATCAAGGCCTGGGTTGCCCTGGATTGGGACCGCAGCCTGCCGCGTGACCTGCCGGCTGACCAACGGCTGGCTTTGGGCGAGCATTTGCAGGCGCTGTTCGAGCGTCGTCCGCCCACCGCACGCCTGGACCCGCGCTTGATCGAAGACCTGCGCCGGCAATTGCAGCAACTGCCCGTGGCCCAGCGCGTCTATGACCGGGTCAAGCGCCAGAAACTGCCCGAGGGCATCGCCGATTTTCGCCTCAACGAAGCCGCCGGGCGCGACGCTGCGCTGGTGTTCAGCCGCAAGAGCGGCAAACCCTTGGGCGAGCCACTGAGCGGGTTCTTCACGGTCAAAGGCTACCGCCAGGGTTTCTTGCTCACCAGCCTGAACCAGGCTGGAACGCTGGCTGAAGAACAATGGGTGTTGGGTCGCGACGAGGCTGGGCAGCAGGACGTCGCCAGCCTGGCCGCCGAAGTGCGCCGCCTGTATTTCCAGGACTACCAGCGCCAATGGGACGCCTTGCTGGCCGACATTGACTTCGTGCCGATCACCAGCGTAGCCCAGGCCGCCGATGTCTTGCGGGTACTCTCCGGGCCAAGTTCGCCGTTGAAAAAACTGCTGGTGGCGGTGGCGAAAGAGACCGACCTGCAACAGGAGGAACGCTTGCTGGCGGCCCAAGGCGAGCAGGTCGAAGGCGGTGTGGACAAGCTCAAGGAGCGCCTGGGCAGCTTGCTCGGCCAGGAGCAAGCGGCGCAAAACGCACCCCAGGCCAGCGTTGACCCGGTCACCGCGCATTTTGCCGAGCTCAACAGCATCGTCAGCAAAAACGAAGGCGAACCGGCGGCTATCGATGGCCTGCTCGCCGACATGAATGCCTTGTACGTGCAGGTCAGCGCCATGGTCGGCGCCAGCGGCGACGCCCTGCTCGGCGAAGCCAAGAATCAGGCCCAGGCCGCTGCCACACGGGTCAGCCTCAACGCCGAACGCCAGCCGCCGCTGGTGCAGGGCTTGGTCAAGTCGGTGGTCAACTCCACCACCAACAGCATGATGGGCGGGGTGCGCAATCAACTGAACGCCGCCTGGACCAGCGAAGTGGTGAACATCTACCGCCAGTCCCTGGCCGGTCGTTATCCCATGTCGCCGGGCAGTGCGCGGGACGCAACCCTGGACGACTTCGGTCAGTTCTTCGGCGTCGGCGGGGTGATGGATAACTACTTCCGCAAATACCTGCAACCCTACGTCGACACCTCGACCCCGGCCTGGCGCTGGCAACCGGGTGCGGCACAGAAACTCGGGATCGCCCCTGGGGTGCTGCAAACCTTTCAGCGGGCGGCCACCATCCGCGATGCGTTTTTCCGTTCCGGCGGCACTCAGCCGTTGGTGCGCTTCGAGCTCAAGCCGGTGGCGATGGACTCGACCATCACCCAGTTTTTGCTTGACCTCGACGGCCAGCAACTGAGCTACGACCACGGCCCGAGCCGTCCGACCGCCATGCAGTGGCCCAACCCCGGCAGCATCGGCGTGGTGCGGATCTCGATCCTGCCGCCCTCGGCCGATGGTCGTTCCGGTATCACTTTGGACGGCCCGTGGGCCTGGTTCCGCCTGTTGGAGCAATCGGACCTGACCGCCGGCAACTCGCCGGACCGTTTCAACCTGCGGCTGCGGGTCGACGGCGCCAGCGCCTCTTACGAGCTGCGGGCCAACAGCGCCTTCAACCCGTTCAAGAGCCGCGTGCTCAGCGGCTTCAGTCTGCCGGAGCGTCTATGAGTACACCGGGCTTCTATGGAAAGTTGGCCAGCCGCGGGGACTTTGTCAGCCGTGGCTTGCCCCAGAGTTTTATCGGCCCGTGGGATTCGTGGCTGGCGGCGGGGTTGCTCGCCAGCCAGGCCGGCCTGGGCGAGCGTTGGCTGGATGCCTATCTGGTCAGCCCGCTGTGGCGCTTCCTGGCCGCGCCCGGGGTCTGTGGGCCGGACGCCGCCGTGGGCGTGGTGATGCCGAGTATCGATCGGGTCGGCCGTTATTTTCCGCTGACCGTCGCGGTGCTACTGGACCCCGACGCGGACCCGGCGTCCGTGGTGGGCGGTGCGGACGACTGGTTCGAACGGGTGGAGAACCTGTTGCTGAGCACGTTGAGTGTGGAGGCCAGTTTTGAGGCGTTCAACGAACAGTTGGAGACCCTCGGCAGCCCGATGTACCTGCCGCGCACGCCGAGCAGCCGTTTTGCCAGCCTGCATCGCTTCGATGCCACCGACCCGCAGCGGCGCATGAGCGCCCTGGCCGAAGCAGCCTGCGAAGGCGTGAGCTTGTGGTGGGGGCAGGGTTCGGAACGTATCGCGCCCGGTTTGATGCGGTGCCAGGGTTTGCCGGCCGCCGCGGATTTTGCGCAATTTTTGCTCGGCCAAGAAGGTGTTGTGTAGATGCGTCCAAGTGCTGGGAAAGCCTTCAAGTCTGCAAGCAAGAGCCACGTCGGCATGGTTCGCCAGGTCAACGAAGACGCGTGCCTGGAACTGCCGGAAAACGGCCTGTGGGTGGTCGCCGATGGCATGGGTGGGCACGCGGCGGGCGACTACGTCAGTAGCCTGATCATCGACAGCCTGCGCGGCATTGCCGCGGGCCGCTCGCTGGACGAATACGTCGCCGCGCTGCACAGCGACTTGCTGCGGGTCAACGCCGCCGTGCGTGAAGAAACCGCCCATCGCGGCGTGACCATGATGGGCAGCACCGTGGTGGTGCTGGTTGCGCGAGACCTGCGCGGCATGTGCCTGTGGGCCGGTGACAGTCGTTTGTACCGCCTGCGCGACGGCAAGCTCGACAGCATTTCCCGCGATCACAGCTACGTCCAGGACCTGCAGGACAGCGGCCTGCTCAGCGAAGCCGAAGCCCGGGTGCATCCACGGGCCAACATCGTCACCCGTGCCATCGGGGTCGAGGCGCAATTGAACCTGGCAATGGTCGAGTTGCTGCTGGTGCCCGGCGACAGCTACCTGCTGTGCAGCGACGGCCTGACCAAGACCGTCGAGGACGATGAAATCCGTGAAGTCCTGAACCACGATGATCCCGGCGAGATCGCCAGCAGCCTGGTGTCCCTGGGCCTGATGCGCGGCGCGCCGGACAACATCACTGTGGTTGTCGTGAAGGTGCCGTCATGAGCTTGACCTTGAACATTGTTATCCCGGGCTACGACATTGAAGGGCCGATCGGTGAAGGCGCGATGGCCAGCGTCTACCTGGCGACCCAGCGTTCCCTGGAGCGCAAGGTGGCGTTGAAAGTCATGGCGGCCGCG
>NZ_JABWQV010000129.1 GCF_014268615.1 Pseudomonas tehranensis
GGGGGGGGGGGGGGGGGGGGGGGGGGGGGGCTTCTTTTTTGGTGTTCGGTAGTTCTGCCCCCTGAATCCAGACAGCAGAAAGCGACGATAAATATCGTTCGGTCAATAAAAGAAATATGGAATGTTAGAAAACCTTGCGAACGAAGGCCTGGGCGTTATGGAGGCAACCCCACCAGCCACACCCCGGCACACAATGTTCCCGCTGTGGCTGCTTCCTTCCGGATCTGACCAGGTTCACGGGTAATCGTTGCGGGGGGACCGATGGGGTCACCATAACGACGCCCGCCTGACGGCGAGCCGCGCCATTGTACCTATCTGACGAGAAGTTACAACCGTTCGCGCCGGATTAAAAAACTGAAGATGTTCAAGCACTTGCCTGTGAGAACAAAGCGGCTCCCACACGTCGAGCGGTTACAGCAACACTTGGTCAGCCCGGCCGCCCTCCTCCTGGATCACCAGATGGATGAAATGCAGCTTGGTGATCACCGCGGCCGGTACGACGAACGGGTAGAAATCCGGTTGGCCCATGCTGCGCGACAGTTCGTTGAGCATGCCGGCCAGTTCGATCCAGGCGTTGACGAACGAGAGGAAGGCCACGCCACCAGTGTGTTCGGGGTCGAACAAGGTCTCGGGCGGGAACGGCTGGTAGTCGAAATCCATGTCCCCGGCGCTCATACCGAAACCCAGGGCCGTGTCCACTGCGTCCATCATGTGCAGGTAATGCGCCCAGGTTTCCGCCCAGTCTTCCCAGGGATGCATGGTCGCGTAGGCGCTGACGTAGTGGGTTTGCCAGTCCAGCGGCGCGCCTTGCTGATAGTGGCGCTCCAGGGCTTCGGTATAACTGGCTCGCTCGTCGCCAAACTGCTCGCGAAAGGCATCGAGCCAATGGCTGTTGGCGATCAACCGGTCCCAATAGTAGTGCCCCACTTCATGGCGAAAATGTCCGAGCAAGGTGCGATATGGCTCACGCATCTGCTGGCGCACATGCTCACGGTGGGCATCGTCCGCCTCTTTGATGTCGAGGGTGACCAATCCACTGGCGTGGCCGGTGGTCGGAGGCGTGCCGTCTAGATCGACGCCGATGAAATCGAAAGCCAGGCCCTCACTTTCACTGACGGTTTTTGGAATGACCGGCAAACCGAGGGTGATCAGTTGCGCCACCAGCTGGCGCTTGGCGGTTTCGACTTTGCACCAGCGTTCGGGGTTTTCCGGGATCGACAGGTCGGGAATGGTGCGGTTCAGGCTGCAGGCGATGCACAAAGTGTCGTGCCCACTGGCCGGCAGCAACCAATTGCAGGCCGCCGGGGTGTCGAGGTTGGCGCAACGGCGGAACAACCCGGCTTGCGGATCGGCGTCCAGCGTCCAGGTGCCGGGTTGCTCCGCGGGTTGCAGGGACGACAACCGGCTTTGCTCCGGTTGATAACCCAGCGCTGCCAGGCAGGCCAGGCACTGGCTGTTGCGGAAAAACAGCGACTGACCGCAACGGCACGGCCAGATTTTGCTGTTCCGCGAGCGATCGCCCGTAAAGGGCGCGGCAATGCGTGAACTCAGTTGCTCGAAGAAGCGGTACATGGTGATCTCCCGGGGGCCTGCAAGACTAGATCACCCGCCGTGTGTGATCGTTCCCACGCTTGCAGCACCAGCGTCCGATAAGCCATGGCGAGAGTGCTGATCTTGAAGCCTGGCGTCCTCTTGCGATGAACGGCGCCTGGAACTGTCATTCCTGACAGTAGACGCTCCCGCCCCGGCGCGTATTAATGATTCCTTCCTCCCTGCGCCTCTACTGTTTTATTGGCAGCCCCTCAAACGTCGAGGTGTTTTCCCATGGAAAAGCGATTCCCCCCACGCTATTCGCCCAGCAGCACGCCTTCAGCCGATCCACTTGACCCGCCCTGGTTGCCTAACTGGACGCTGCCCGTGGAGGGCTATGACGCCGGCATTCCAGCCAGGCTGGTGGAGGGCGGATTGCTTTGCGTCGTCGACCCCTGGTTTAACATGGAGGTTGGTGACGGCTTCAGCTTCTACTGGAGTGACAGCACAGCGCCGGTCTGGAGCACCACCATCGACCTGAACCAGAAAGGTCAGCGGCTGACGTTCCGTATCGATGAGGGGCACATCGTCAGCGGCGATGCTTTTCCGGTGTTCTACAGCGTGCTGCGCGTCGCCGCAACGCAGCCGATAGAGTCGCAGCCGCAGTGGAAGCTTTTGGTCAAACTCGACCGGCCTGGTGGTTACGATCCGGACCAAGGCACCCCAGGCCACTCGGGATTGAAATACTCGATTCCCCAGGACATCCTCGACCACGGGGTCGGTCCCGAGGAGGCCGCAGCCGGCGTGCCGATCACCATCAAGCCATACGATAACATGCGTCGCAGAGACCGGATCAACGTGGCCTGGGGCACTCAAAATGTCTATCACACGGTGACCGCCGCTGAGGAAAATACAGAGATCACCATCACCATCCCCAAGGAGATCATCGAGCTGGCCGAGGACAGCGATGGCATCGCCGTGGCCTATCAGGTGGTGGATGAATGCGGCAATTACCCGGGCGGGTACTGGCGCTGGTCGGCGGTGACCTATGTGCTGGTGGATGTGAACAACAACCGCCTCGATCCGCCGCTGGTGCTGGTCAACGGCTTTCCCGTCAGGGAGATTGACCTTGAGGTGTTGGCCGGGGACCCGGTCACCGTGCGTGTCACCGCCACTCGCTACGAACACGCCGTGGGCGATCTGTTGCGCCTGACCTGGCGCGGTACCGCCGCCGACAGTTCGCCGGTGGACGTCGGCCCGCTGGAGCAAACGGTCGACACCATTCCCTACTACTACGATTTCACCATCCCCCATGCCGATGTCGCGGCGATCGCCAGGGGCCGGGCCTCGGTAAGCTACGTGAGGATCCGAAGTGGCGAGAAAGACCTGCCCTCGAAAAGCGAACCCGTGACCGTGATCGGCGATCCCCGCCAATACCTGGCCCCGGAGATCGTAGAGGCCGTGGGCGGAACGCTGGACCCGGACCTGAACTTCTACACCCTGTCCGTTCCTTACTACCCAGGACGTGCCGACGGCGACGAGATCATCATCATCTGCGACGGTCGCACCGCCACCACGCTGCCGACCTACCATGAAGTGACCGCCATCGTAAGCGGGGAGGCGGTCGGCGCGCCCGTGTTGGCGAACTTGGCCAAAGAGCAGGTCAAGCGGCTCGATGGTGGCTCGCTCACTGTGTACTACAGCGTGAACGGCCAACCCGAATCGGAGTCTCTGGTATTGAGCGTGGGCGTTGCGGCGCCCTCGCTGCCTATCCCGACGGTGGTGGAAGCGCCCAACGACGTGTTGGACCCGGACGATGTCAATCCGTTGATTGGCGTGAACGTTCACGCGACCCATACCGCGACGATTCCCGATGATGTGGTCGTCCTGCGCTGGCGCGGCTCGTCGAGCAGTGCCCCGGACCAGACCAGACTCTTGACCGGCAACACGGCAGGCAAACTGGTGCCGTTTACCGTGCCATTCAGGTACGTGACCGAGAACCTCAACGGCACGGTGGATGTGAGCTATTCCGTTACGCGTGGCACGACTTTGCTGGGCAACTCCATCGTCCGACACCTGACGGTGGGTTCGGCCCTGGACCTCACCGCCCCCTCGGTAGAAGAGGCCAATGGCGCGAGCCTGAACCCGGTCGATGCCAAGGACACACTGACCGTCGTCGTGCCGGCCAACGCCGCGCTGCTGCCCGACGACAAACTGAAAGTCACCTGGACCGGCGCGCCGGGCACACCGGCCGAGGGTTCGCACACCTCGGGTGAATGGCCGGTCAGGGATGGATGGAAGGTTCCGATCAGCAACAGCGTGGTGGCGTTCAGTATGGGGAAAGCGGTGACGGTTAGTTATACGGTGATCCAGAACGGCGTGGAGTCGCCGCCGTCGGATTCGTTTGCGTTGAATGTGCAGGCGATGCCTGTGGCGAGCCTGACGATGCCGCTGATTCCGCAGGCGGCGCAAGGTGGGATTGGCAGCGTGCTGGATCTGGGTAGCTTCGCCGGTGATACCCGCGTCACTGTCGCGCCCTGGCCGTTAATCGCGACGGGTCAGCGGGTTTGGCTGAAGTGTGAAGGGACTGCTGCGAGCAATGGTGCGGATTACACGATTGCGCTGCTCTCTGACTCAGAGGTTAGTTCGGGCCAAGTGACTGCCGGGCTTTCCACGCCGCTGCCACGGAGCGAGCTTGAGAAGCTGCGCGATGGTTCTGAGCTCAAGGTTGTGCTGTTGGTGACGTTCAATCGCACCGGTAATCAGAGTGAGGCTGTTACCTTTCCGTTGCGCATTTATACCGTCAATGCACTTGAACTGATTGCACCGACTCTCACCGATATCTCTGACAGCCAAGGCTCGATTGTCGATGGGACCACGGTCGAGCCCAGTGTGACCGTCACCGGAACCGGCAACAGCGGTCAACAGATTCAACTGATGGATGGTGCCGCCGACATTGGTAACCCGATCAATATTCCCGACAACAGCACAAACTGGACATCCCGGCTTTCAGAGCTGACCCCAAAAGCCTACGAACTCAAGGCCAGGGCACTCTATGGCACGGGCATACCGGACTCAGCAGTGCTGCGCTTCAATGTACAGGCACCTACGCCGGAGCTGGTGTTCAACACTGCTCCGGTGACCTTGAGCGGCAAGGTTTATATGGTTCACGGGTATCCGAATCTGCCCGCCTTCGGTGACGGTACCGCGGTCCTTCATCAAGCCTCCGGAGGAGTGCCCGGTTACAGCTACAGTTCCAGTGAGCCTGGGGTCGCTGCGGTCGATGAAAACGGTTGGGTCACCGTGCGCAGAAACGGCGCCACCGCCATCACGGCGACAGACAGTGCCAAACAATCGAAAAGCTACACCGTGTATGTGAGCGGAGTCATTGTGTGTCAGGGCTTGGGCAACAATGACTGGACCGGGGCGAGCAACACCGCCGCGAACAATGGAATGCGCTTGCCTTCCATGGTCGAAATGCGGGAAATATGGGATACCTACGGCAGTGGCTGGCCAATAACGGAAAACAGGTTCTACTGGTCCCGCGACCAGGCATCGAGTGGTATCGGCGGTCGATACTACTTTGTGAAGAATCTGATCACAGGCGCGGAGGACAAATTAAAAGACCAAGGGGGCCCCTTCCCGGTGGCAGCACTCGTTGTAGGGCTCAAATGAATCGCCCGGACGCCACACCGCCCGAGCAAAACATCCCCATGTAGCAAGAGGATCTATCCCCGCAGGGACGGGCAGATAGATCCCCTCGCCACAAAAGCTTGAGTGCTGTCCGGCGAAGTGTTCACGGCTAAACCGTGATGCCATGCGTGCTCAAAAACGCCACAAACGCCTCTTCATCCAGCACCTTGAGCCCCAGCTCATTGGCCTTGGTCAATTTCGACCCGGCCCCCGGCCCGGCGACGACGCAATGGGTTTTCGCCGACACGGAACCGGCCACCTTGGCCCCCAGGCTTTCCAGTTTGTCTTTGGCAACATCGCGACTCATCAGCTCCAGCGACCCGGTCAGCACCCACGTGTGCCCCGCTTCAGGCAGGCCTTCGACGACTTTTTTCTCGCTCTGCCAGTGCATGCCGAAATCCTGCAACTGCTTCTCGGCGGCTTCGGCCTGTTGGCAGTTGGCGGCGACAGCGAAGAACTCGCGCACGGCGTTGGCCTGTTTTTCCGGCAGGGCCTGGCGCATGTCCAGCCAGTCGGCGTTCATCACGGCCTGGAGTGAGCCAAATTTGTCCGCCAGTTTCTGCGCCCCGCCCGGCCCGACCGAAGGGATGTTCAGCTTGTCCAGGAAACCGCCCAGGGTGGTGCTGGCGGAGAACTCGGCGCCCAGTTCGCCCTGGTCCTGGATCTCCAGGCCATGGCGCAACAAGCCCTCGATCACCTGGCGGTTGTGCGAATCTTCGAAGAAGCTGTGGATCTCGTGGGCCACTTCTAGGCCGACGTCCGGCAAGTACGTGAGCACTTGAGGCAAGGCCGCTTGCACACGCCCCAGTGAACCGAGGGAGCGGGCCAGGACCTTGGCAGTTTCCTCACCCACGTCCGGGATACCGAGGGCGTAGATGAAGCGAGCCAGGCTCGGTTTCTTGCTGTCGACGATGGCCGACAACAGGTTCTTGCTCGACAGTTCGGCGAAGCCTTCCAAGTCGACCACTTGCTCGAAGGTCAAGGCATACAGATCGGCAGGCGAACCCACCAACCCCTCGTCCACCAACTGTTCGACACTCTTCTCGCCCAGGCCTTCGATGTCCATGGCCCGGCGCGACACGAAATGAATGATTGCCTGCTTGAGCTGTGCGCCACAGGCCAGACGCCCGACGCAACGGTACACCGCGCCTTCGCTGATGGTTTCGCGGCCCTTGCTGCGCTTGATCAGTTGCGTGCGCTCCACATGGGAGCCACACACCGGGCACTGTTGCGGGATTTCAACGGCGCGGGCGTTTTCCGGGCGACGCTCGGTGACCACTTGCACCACTTGCGGGATCACATCGCCGGCACGGCGGATAATCACCGTGTCCCCGATCATCAGGCCCAGGCGCGCCACTTCGTCCATGTTGTGCAGCGTGGCGTTGGCCACGGTCACGCCGGCCACCTTGACCGGCTTGAGTCGTGCAACGGGTGTCACGGCGCCGGTGCGGCCGACCTGGAACTCGACGTCCAACAGTTCGGTGAGTTCTTCGCTGGCCGGGAATTTATGGGCGATGGCCCAGCGCGGTTCCCGGGCGCGAAAACCCAGTTCGCGCTGGGAGGCGATGCTGTTGACCTTGAACACCACGCCGTCGATTTCGTAAGGCAGCGCGTTACGCCGCTCGCCGATGTCGCGGTAGTAATCCAGGCACTCGTCGATGCCGTGGGCCCGTTTCAATTCGCGGCTGATGGGCAGGCCCCAGGCTTTGAGCTGCTTGAGATTGCCGATGTGGGTATCGGCAATGTCCGCGGTCACCTGGCCGATGCCATAGCAGCAGAATTCCAGGGGGCGATTGGCGGTGATCTTCGAATCCAGCTGGCGCAGGCTGCCCGCCGCCGCGTTGCGCGGATTGGCAAAGGTCTTGCCCCCCGCCTCCAGTTGCGTGGCGTTGAGGCGCTCGAAGCCGGCCTTGGACATGTACACCTCGCCGCGCACTTCCAGCACTGGCGGCCAGCCAGTGCCCTGCAGCTTGAGGGGAATGTTGCGCACCGTGCGTACGTTGACGCTGATGTCTTCGCCGGTGGTGCCGTCGCCGCGGGTGGCACCGCGCACCAGCAGGCCGTCCTGGTACAACAGGCTGACCGCCAGGCCGTCGAGCTTCGGCTCACAGCTGTACTCCACCGCCGCACCACCGCCCAGCAAGTCGCCCATGGGCAGGTCGAGGCCTTCGGTCACCCGGCGGTCGAATTCACGCATCGTGGTTTCGTCGAAGGCGTTGCCCAGGCTGAGCATCGGGATTTCGTGGCGGACCTGGCTGAAGGCCGACAGTGCAACACTGCCGACACGCTGGGTCGGGGAGTCGCTGGTCACAAGTTCAGGATGCTGTTCTTCCAGGGCCTTGAGCTCATGGAACAGACGGTCGTACTCGGCGTCCGGGATGCTCGGTTCGTCGAGGACGTGGTAGCGGTAATTGTGCTGATCCAGCTCGGTACGCAGCTGTTGGATGCGGGTTTCGACGGCAGTCATGGATGTTCTCTCATAAAGCAAAAGAGCAGCCTAGGCTGCTCATTCTCAATACTTCGATCGCTCGTAGGAACTGTAGGAGCTGTAGGAGCTGTCGAGTGCAACGAGGCTGCGATCTCTTTTCCCCGGACACTAGCGTCTCAAGCCAAAGATCGCAGCCTTCGGCAGCTCCTACAGGGCCTGCGATCTTTGGCCTCAGCGTTTCTGGGTCAACGCCCGGCGTTCGAATTCGACGATGCGCTGGCGGTAGTGTTCGATGGTCTGGGCGGTCAGCACGCTGCGCTGGTCGTCCTTGAGCTCGCCGTTGAGTTCCTGGGACAACTTGCGCGCCGCGGCCACCATCACGTCAAAGGCCTGCTTGGGATGACGCGGGCCTGGCAGGCCGAGGAAGAAGCTCACCGCCGGAGTGCTGAAATGGTCGATGTCGTCCAGATCGAACACACCCGGCTTGACCGCGTTGGCCATGGAGAACAGCACCTCGCCGTTGCCGGCCATGCTTTCATGACGGTGGAAAATGTCCATCTCGCCAAAACGCAGGCCGCTCTCCAGGATGTTCTGCAGCAGCGCCGGGCCCTTGAAGCCGGCCGGGTCGCGGCAGATCACGCTGATCACCAGCACTTCCTCGGCCTGGGCCTGGTCCTTGTCGCCGCGCACGGGTTTGTTCTCGTCCGGGAAGTCGTCGTCGCGGCTGCTGAAGCTCGGGCCGCCGTCCAGGTCGAGATTTAGGTTCAGGTCGCCCTGGGACGGTTCGCTGTTGCGCTTGCCGCGCTTGGAACCCGACTCCCGTGGCTCGCGCACTGGCGCGCTCATCGATGGCAGGTCGTGCTCATCCAGTTGCGGTTCCTTATGGGTATCCAGCACCCGGGGCGGGCCCAACAGCTCGGCATTGCCATCATCATCCGGCAGGTTCGACAGGCTGCGGTCGAGGCGAAACTTGAGTTTCCCCTTGCCGCCGCGCATGCGGCGCCAGCCGTCGAAAAGAATACCGGCAATGACAATAATGCCGATGACGATCAGCCACTCGCGCAGACCGATTTCCATGTAATCCCGTGCCTCTATAAAAATGCTGAAAAATAAGGGGCTTAGCTATGTGCAAACCGCTTTAAAACGTGGCGCCAACTCTATGTTCTGAATGGCGTTTTGCCCACGCATACGAAAAATTGACATTAAACTAGCATGACCCGCAGCTACAAGCTACAAGCGGCAAGCCACAAGCCGCCTCACTTGCAGCTTGCCGCTCGCGCTTGGAGCTAACTGTCCACCATCGCCATCGCCTCCTCCACATCCACCGCCACCAGACGCGAGCAACCCGGCTCATGCATGGTCACGCCCATCAACTGGTCGGCCATTTCCATGGCGATCTTGTTGTGGGTGATGTAGATGAACTGCACCGTTTCAGACATCTCTTTTACCAGGCGTGCATAGCGCCCCACGTTGGCGTCGTCCAGCGGCGCGTCCACCTCATCGAGCATGCAGAACGGCGCCGGGTTCAATTTGAAAATGGCAAAAACCAGAGCCAGTGCCGTTAGCGCTTTTTCACCGCCGGAGAGCAAATGGATGGTGCTGTTCTTCTTGCCAGGGGGGCGCGCCATGATGGTCACCCCTGTATCGAGTAAATCTTCGCCCGTCAGTTCCAAGTAAGCGCTGCCGCCACCGAAAACTTTCGGGAAAAGTGCCTGTAAACCGCCGTTGATCTGATCAAAGGTATCCTTGAAGCGATTACGGGTTTCCTTGTCGATCTTGCGGATGACGTTTTCCAGGGTCTGCAACGCTTCCACCAGATCGTCGTTCTGGGCATCCAGATAGCGCTTGCGCTCGGACTGCTGCTGGTACTCGTCGATGGCCGCCAGGTTGATGGCGCCCAGACGCTGAATGCGGACGGCGATGCGTTCCAGCTCTTCTTCGGCGTCTTTCTCGTTGGCCCCGGCCAGCAACGTGGCGAGCACGCCGTCGAGGTCGTAGCCGTCCTCGAGCAACTGATCCTGCAAGGCTTTGCGGCGCACCGTCAGGGCCTGCCATTCCATGCGTTGCTGCTCCATCTGACTGCGGATCAGTTGGGATTGCTGTTCGGCCTGGCTGCGGCGCTTTTCGGCGTCGCGCAGTTCGCGGTCGGCGTCTTCCAGGGCAATTTGCGCAGTCTTGAGTTCCTCATCAACGCTCATGCGCTTGTCGAGCAACTCTTCGAGTTTGAGGCGCAACTCTTCCAGCGGCGCTTCGCCCTCCTCCAGGTTCAGGCTCAGTTGCTCGCGTTTTTCGGTCAGGCGTTCGGACTGCATTTCCAGCCGCTCCAACGCCTGGCGCGTGGAATCGTACTGCGCCTTGAGCGAGCCCAGGCGCACCGCCAACTGATGGGCGTGATCCTTATGCTGGCGCGCATCCTGACGCACCCGGTCGAGGCGTTCGCGCAGACTGTCGCGCTGAGCCAGCAGCAACTCGCGCTGCTCGGTGTCCACGGCCATGGCATCGAGGGCTTCCTGCAGTTGCAGGCGCGCTTCACCGACCTGCTCATGCTCCAGCGCCCGTTGTTCACTCAGCTCGGCGATTTCTTCCTCAAGGCGCGTGCGGCGCAAGGCCAGTTGTTCAACCTTGGCCCTGCCGGCGGACAGCTGCGCTTTGAGTTCGCCCTGCTGGCGTGCTTCGTCCTGCAACAGCCGACGCAAGTGTTCGCGACCATTCTCCTGCTGGCGCTGCTGCGCCCGCAGATTCTGTAATTCGGTTTCCAGGGCTTCGACGCTCGCTTCGCGTTCTTCGCGCTCGGCGCTCAGGCGCTGGATTTCCTGGCCCCGGGCGAGCATGCCGCTCTCGGCTTCGCTGGCCCGACGCACCCGCAGGAAATGCCGACCGACCCAATAGCCGTCCCGGCTGATCAGGCTTTCACCGGCCGCCAGCTGTCCGCGCAAGGCCAAAGCCTGTTCAAGGCTGTCCACCGGCTTCACCTGCCCCAACCAGGGAGACAGGTCGACCTGGGCCTCGACTTTATCCAGCAAGCTGCCCGGCACCCGCACGCCATCACCAGCGGGGCTGAGCAGGCGCAGATCGCCCTGGGTGAAGCCCGACAGATCGAAGCCTGCGAAGTCATCCACCAGCACCGCTTGCAGATCGGCGCCCAGCACGGTTTCCACCGCCAGCTCCCAGCCGGCATCGACCTTCAGGCCTTCAGCCAGTCGCGGGCGCTCGGCCAGATGCTGGTCGCGCAGCCATTCGGCAGTGCCGGTGCCTGGGTCCAGCGCGGCTTGCTGCAAGGCCTCCAGCGAAGCCAGACGGCCATTGAGGCGCTGCAATTCGCCCTGGGCCTGCTGCTGATTCTGCAGAGCCAGTTGCAAAGCCTGGCGCAGTTGCTCGAGCCGTTCGACCTGGGCATCTTCGCTGGCTTGCAAGTCTTCAAGGGTGGCTTCGCTGGCAGCCAGTTGTTCGCTCAGTTCGACAATCGCCGCGTCTTCGGGGTCCGCCGCGAGCAAGGCGCGCTCTTCGGCCAAACGGCGCTGACGCTCGGCCAGGCGTTCCATGCTGGCTTCCAGTTGCTGGATGCGCGACTGCTGGACTTCGGCCTGACGCCGCGGCTCGGCAGAGCTCAGGTTGAAACTGTCCCACTGCTCTTGCCATCCGTGCATGCTCAGCTCGGCTTCTTCCAGGGCGGCGGCAGCCTCTTCGGCGGCGGCGCTGGTGAGTTCCTGTTCCGGCGTGAGCCGCTCCAGTTCTTCGCCAAGGGTCAGCAGCAACGTGCGGTCGTGGCCCAGGTGGGATTCGGTTTCCAGGCGCGCGCGCTCGGCCTCTTTCAAATCATCCTGCAACTGGCGCAGCCGTTGCTGACCGTGCTGGATGCTCTGCTCGATCCGGGCGATGTCGCCACCCACCGAATAGAAGCGCCCTTGCACCAGGTTGAAGCGTTCGGACAAGTCGTGGTGGCCGTCGCGCAAGCGCTCAATGGCGGCGTCGGCATTGCGCTGCTCGGCCACCAGGGCTTCGAAGCTGACTTCCTGGTTGCCAATGATCGCCTCGCGCTGGCCGACCTGTTCGTTCAGCGCCTGCCAACGCAGGGCCGACAGCTGGGCCTTGAGCTGACGCTCTTCGCCTTTGTATTCCTGGTACTTCTTGGCGGCCTCGGCCTGGCGGTGCAAGCGTTCGAGCTGGCGCTCGAGTTCTTCGCGCAGGTCGGTCAGGCGGGCCAGGTTTTCATGAGTGCGACGAATGCGGTTTTCGGTCTCCCGGCGCCGCTCCTTGTACTTGGAGATGCCAGCGGCTTCTTCGATGAAGTTGCGCAGGTCTTCGGGCTTGGCCTCGATCAGCTTGGAGATCATGCCCTGCTCGATGATCGAATAGCTGCGCGGGCCCAGGCCAGTGCCGAGGAAAATATCGGTGATGTCGCGACGTCGGCACTTGGCGCCGTTCAGGAAATAACTGTTCTGGCTGTCGCGGGTCACTTTGCGGCGGATGGAAATTTCCGCGTAGGCCGCGTACTCGCCGATCAGGGTGCCGTCGGAATTGTCGAACACCAACTCGATGCTCGCCTGGCTCACCGGTTTGCGACTGGTGGAGCCGTTGAAAATGACGTCGGTCATCGACTCGCCGCGCAGGTTCTTGGCCGAGCTCTCGCCCATCACCCAGCGTACGGCGTCGATGATGTTCGACTTGCCGCACCCGTTAGGCCCGACCACCGCCGCCATGTTACTGGGGAAGTTCACCGTGGTCGGGTCGACGAAGGATTTGAACCCCGCCAGCTTGATGCACTTGAGCCGCACGTTCAGGCCGCCGTCAGGGCAGAAACCACCAGATCGCAACTGCGCTGGGCGTAGGCCGTCAGCACGATGCGGATCTGCGGCAAATCACGGGCCAGCACGGCGTTCAGCAGGCGCTGGAACAGGTCGAGGAATTCGCTCATCTCGGCCTTGCGTTGTTCCAGGGCCAGAAAGTAGGCGCGGCTCATGGCTGGTTGCAGGTTCTCGACGGTTTCCTGCAGGTATGGGTTGTTGGCGAAGGGATACGCGGCGCGCATCACGCTGAAACTTTCATCGACGAAGGTGCGGATGTCCTGGCGCGCGAAGGCGTCCTGCAGACGCTGCTGGATCTCGAGGAACGGCGCCATGTCGGCCTGCTCCTGCCAGCCATGAGCAACCGCATTGCCCAACAGGATGTACAGCTCGCTCATCAGCGCACAGAGGCTGCGTACCTTGTGTTCGCTCAGTTCGGTGACGTGTGCGCCACGGCGCGGCAGGATCGCGATCAGATGCCGACGCTCCAATATCAGCAGAGCCTCACGGACCGAGCCGCGACTCACGTTGAGCGCCAGCGTGACCTTCTGCTCCTGGATGCGCTCGCCCGGCTTCATTTCGCCACGGATGATGCGCTCGGCCAAGTGATGGGCGATTTGCTCAGCGAGGCTGTCCGGGGCCTTGAACGTCATGGTTGTCCTTCAAACTCTTCGATTTGCACAAGCGGCGCAGTGTAGCGCACTCGATACGTCATGGCGCAGGGCCTGCAGCGGGTTTTTGGCACGATATAAGCAAAAAAGTTTGAGCCCTCATCCTGAAACAGAATCTGTGGAAGAACTTGTGGGAGCCGAGCTTGCTCGCGATAGCGGTCTGTCAGCTTGCATCCATACTGAATGTACCGCCGTCATCGCGAGCAAGCTCGGCTCCC